>DATNFQ010000287.1:0-3962 GCA_035606295.1 Patescibacteria group bacterium | reverse complement strand
ACCGAAGAAGCGCTTGGGCGGGTAGAGGGCGATCGGGTCAAGGCCGCCGGACAACGTGCGACCGGACGGCGGGAGCGCCAAGTTGTAGGCGCGCGCGAGGCGGGTGATCGAGTCGAGCAGGATCACGACGTCGCGGCCGGTCTCGACTTGGCGCTTGGCGATCTCGAGGGCCATCTCGGCAACATGGGTGTGGTTCTCTGTCGGCTCGTCGAAGGTCGAGGAGATGACCTCGCCTTTGACGCTACGGCGCATGTCCGTGACTTCCTCGGGTCGCTCGCCGATGAGCGCGACCATCAGGAGGATCTCCGGATAGTTGGCGCTGACGCCGTTGGCGATCTGCTTGAGGAGCATCGTCTTGCCGGCCTTCGGCGGGCTGACGATCAGGGCGCGCTGGCCCTTGCCGAGCGGGTTGACGAGGTTGATCAGCCGCTGGCTGAGGTTCTTGGGGTCCGTCTCGAGGTTGATCAGCTCATCAGGGTGGACGGGCGTAAGGTCGTTGAAGACCGGGCGGCGGCGCGCCGTATCCGTGTCAACGCCGTTGACCGCGTCGACCCGGAGCATGCCCCAGTACTTCTCCGCCTCGCGCGGCGCGCGGACGGCACCTGAGATCCGGTCACCGATGCGCAGGCCGAAGCGGCGCACCTGGCTGGAACTGACGTAGACGTCCTCGGGGCTCGGCAGCAGGCCATGGCGGCGCATGAAGCCGAAGCCTTCGTCGACGATGTCGAGGATGCCGGTGGCATAGGCGTGGCAGGCATTCTCGGTCTGGCGCTGGAGGATCCGATCGACGAGGTCGTCCTTGCGCTCGGCGGTGCCGGTCTCGAGCTCGAGCTCGCGACCGACCTGGCGGAGCTCGTTGACGCTCATCTCCTGGAGATCACTGATGGCTAGGTCGTTGCGCTCCCGCGCGGCCTCGACTTCCTGCTGCTCTTCCCATTCGGTGACGGGGGCTCGGAATGAGGATTGACCGCGGCGTCGCGGTCGACGATTTCGGGAACGCTGGTCTGGGCTGGGGCCGGGCATGTTTCGGGATTCCACCTGATACGTGGTGCGATGGGGCGCGATCCGGCTCACACGGGGCCTAAGGCCTCTCTGCCGTTCGCTGGGAGCCGATCCGGGTACGCGCGGAATCGCTGCCGCGAGCGCGGTTTCCGGTCGGGATGCATGAATCATAGACCCGCGATGAAGTCCGCGTCAACGGTTTCGAACACCCGGTCGTACGGGGTGGACCGACCCATGGTCGTGGTCGACGACCGGTCCTCGCGTTCAGCGCCGTCGTCGGCGACGATGGTCACCCTATCGATGGAGGCATGTGCATGCGGACCGGACTCGGGGTCGACGACGTCGCCGACCTGCTCGACCAGCCACTCATCGCGGTGCTCGCCACGCGCCGGGCCGACGACTCGATCATGCTCTCGCCGGTCTGGTTCGAGTGGTACCAGGGCGGCATCGACATCTGGGTCCCGACGATCGAGGGCGGCAAGGTGGCGCACGTCCAGCGCGACCCGCGGGTGACGGTCGTCGTCGCCAACTCGGAATGGCCGTACAAGGGGTTCGAGCTGCGCGGGGAGGCGACGGTCTCGACGGAGCCGGATGACTTCTATGGCGCGCTCCGGCGGACCGCGTTGCGCTACTCGGGGCCCGAGGCGGCCGAGCGGATGGTCGCGGAGTACGCACCGGGTGCCGTGATCCGCGTCGAACCCGGCACGATCCGGGCCTGGGATTACGAGGACGAGGCCTGACCCGACCGGCCTGACGGCTACGATGCGTCGGTGCCCGACATTGATCCCGAACGAATCCTCGCCCTCCGTCGTTCAGCGGTTGCCGAGCGCATCCGGCGCCATCGCCTGATCGCGATCCTCCGTCGCGTCGAGCCGCAGGAGCTGCTGCTCGACCTTGTGGCCGAGCTCGCGGCGGATGGTGTGCGTGTCCTGGAAGTGACCTTCGATGGCGCCAGCGCCGCGGAGGATCTCGTCGCCGTCAAGCAGCGACTCCACGGCAGCGACGTCTTGCTCGGCGCGGGCACCATCGTGACGCGGGAACGGATGGACGCTGCGCTGCGTGCGGGTGCCGAGTTCCTCGTCGCGCCGACCCTGGACCTTGCCATCGTCGCCGAGGCAGTCGACCGCGGCGCGCCGGTCATCCCCGGCGCCTACTCGCCGACGGAGATCGCCCTTGCCTGGGACTCGGGCGCGACATTCGTGAAGGTCTTCCCGGTGTCGAGCCTCGGCCCGAGCCACATCCGCGAGCTGCGCGGACCGCTTCGAGACATCGAGATGATCGCCACCGGTGGCGTCGACGCGACGAATACCGCCGCATATCTAGAGGCGGGTTGTGTGGCCGTCGGGGTGGGAGGCGCGCTCGTCAAGGCGGATCGCGCGGGTCGTCAGGCGATCATCACGGCCGCGTCGTGACGGGCCGGCTCGACGGGCGCGTCGTCCTCATCACGGGATCGAGCGGGATCGCGGCCGCCACCGCGGTACGGGCAGCGGCCGATGGCGCGTCGGTCTTCGTCGTGTCGCGCACCGGCGACCACGCCCAGGCCCTGGCAGAGCGTCTTCCGACGGCGGGCTGGGCGGAGGCGGATCTCCGCGACGAGCCCGCGGTCGACGCCGCTGTCACCGAGGTGGTCGAGCGTTTCGGTCGCATCGATTCCGTCTTCTCGGCGGCCGGCGGCAGTGGGCGGCCATTCGGTGACGGCCCGATCCACGCCATGACCACCGACGCGTGGGATCAGACGCTCGCGCTCAACCTGCGCAGCCACGCGCTCGTGGCGTCGCGGGTGATCCGCGTCATGCGCGACCAGCCGGTCGACTCCGACGGCGCGCGCGGCTCGATCCTGTTCCTCGGGACCGTCCTGGCGACGCATCCGGTCCCCGAATACTTCGCGACCCACGCGTACGCGGCGGCGAAGGGCGCGCTGATCTCGCTGATGACGACGATGGCCGCCACGTACGTCTCGGACAGGATCCGGGTGAACCTGCTCGTTCCCGGGCTCACGGACACGCCGATGTCGGCGCGGGCTGCAGGGAATCCGGCGATCGTGGCGTACGCGGCCCGCAAGCAGCCACTGGCCGGCGCCCTGCTCGATCCAGACGACGTGGCCCGAGCAGCCCTGTTCTTCCTTTCGCCAGAGTCGCGGGCGGTGACCGGGCAGTCGCTCGCGGTGGATGGAGGCTGGTCGATCGTCTCGACGTCGGCAGGCGAGCCGTCAGCCGCCGAGCCGACCGCGTGACGGCGTTCGTCCGTACCGTCGTCGGCGATATCGACCCCGGCGCGCTCGGGGTCACATATGCACACGAGCATCTCGTCATCGACGGTGGGCGGCCGGTCCAGCTCGAACCCGACTTCGAGCTGTCGGACGTCGATGGGATGGCGACCGAGGTCGGGGCGGCGGTCGAGCTCGGTCTCGGCGCTGTCATCGATGCGATGCCGTGCGACTGCGGCCGGAGCGCCACGAAGCTCGCCGAGCTGTCCCGCCGGACCGGGCTCCATATCGTCGCCCCGACGGGACTCCACCACGACCGGTTCTACGGTCCCGCGCACTGGTCGCACCGGCTTGACGTGGATCAGCTGGCGGACCTCTTCGTCGCGGACCTCGAGGATGGGATCGACCGGTACGACTACTCCGGACCCCTCGTGGAGCGCACGCCGCACCGGGCGGGCATCATCAAGGTGGGCGGGTCGGACGGCGCCCTGAGCGAACGCGACAAGCGCGTCTTCGACGCGGCGGCGGCCGCCCAGCGGCGGACCGGCGCACCGATCCTCACCCACTGCGAGAAGGGGACCGCTGGGATCGAGCAGGCAAGGCGGCTCGCGGACGGGGGCGTCGACCTCGAGCACGTCGCACTGAGCCACGTCGACAAGGTGGTCGACCGCGGCTATCACCGGGAACTCGCCGCGACCGGCGTCGCACTCGGATACGACGGCTCGTTCCGCTGGGGCGACGCGCCCAACGGCAC
>DATNFQ010000286.1:0-16668 GCA_035606295.1 Patescibacteria group bacterium | reverse complement strand
CCCGGATCGTGTCGCGGCCGGCGTCGGAGCTTCGGCAGCGCTTCATCGAGTTCTTCGCCGAACGTGGACACACGATCGTGCCGAGCGCGAGCCTCGTCCCGGCCGGCGATCAGACGCTGCTGTTCACGAACAGCGGGATGGTCCAATTCAAGGACGTCCTGACCGGCCAGGAGAGCCGCAGCTATACGCGCGCGGTGGATTACCAGCGCTGTCTGCGCGTGGCCGGCAAGCACAACGACTTCGAAGAGGTCGGCCGGACGCCGCGCCATCACACGTTCTTCGAGATGCTCGGGAACTGGAGCTTCGGTGACTACTTCAAGCGTGAGGCGATCCACTGGGGCTGGGAGTTCCTGACCCGCGACCTGGGTATCCCGCCGGAGCGCCTCGCGGCGACCACCTACACGACCGATGACTTCGCGTTCGAGGTCTGGCGCGACGAGATCGGCCTTCCGCCGGAGCGCCTCGTCCGCTGGGGTGATTTCCCGAACGGTGACGAGAAGAACTGGTGGCGCATGGCCGACGTCGGGCCGTGCGGACCGTGCAGCGAGATCCATTTCGACCGGGGAGCGCACCTCAGCGAGGGCCCCGCGTGCATCCCGGACCACAGCGAGACCTGTCCGCGCTGGCTCGAGATCTGGAACCTGGTGTTCATGGAGTTCGAGCTGCGGGCCGATGGCTCGCTCACGCCGCTCCCGGCGCCCGGCGTCGACACGGGCATGGGTCTGGAGCGGCTCGCCAGCGTCGTCCAGGGCGTCCCGACGAACTACGACACCGACCTCTTCACGCCGATCCACGCTCGGATGCGCGACCTGCTCGGCCACGATCCCGACGCGTTCGAGCAGGAGCGCTTCAGCTATCAGGTCATCGCCGACCACTCGCGCGCCGTCACGTTTCTGATCGCGGACGACGTCCTTCCCAGCAATGAGGGCCGTGGCTACGTCCTGCGACGCATCCTCCGGCGGGCGGTGCGGCACGGGCGGCTCCTCGGCCGGCGTGAGCCATTCATGGCCGACACGGCGTCCGTGGTCATCGACGTGATGTCCGACGCCTACCCGTATCTCATCGAGAAGCGCGACCGGATCCTGAGCACGATCGCTCGTGAGGAGGCGCAGTTCGCGCGGACGCTGGACGCGGGGACGGTGCAGCTCGAGGAGGCGCTGATCCCGCTGACGTCGGCGGAAGCGGTCATCGGGCGGCGTCCGGAGGATCTGCCCGCCGACGCTCCGAAGCTTCCCGGCGACATCGCGTTCCGGCTCCACGACACCTACGGCTTCCCGATCGACCTGACCGCCGAGCTGGCGGCCGAATACGGCGTGGCCATCGACCGCGTCGGTTTCGATGGTGCGCTCTCCGAGCAGCGCGAGCGAAGCCGATCGGGCAAGAAGGCGGAGCTCGCCAAGCACGCGGAGCTCACCTCGCTCTACAGCACGATCCAAAGCCGCGTCGGCGACACCGAGTTCCTCGGGTACGAGACGACGATGGCCGAGGGTCGGGTCGTCGCGATCATCCGCGACGGGATGGAGTTCGACGAGCTCACCGGTCACGGCGAGGCCCAGGTCGTGTTTGACCGGACGCCGTTCTACGCGGAGGGCGGCGGCCAGGTCGGCGACCAGGGCACGATCCGTGAACCGGGTGGTGGCAGCGAGCTGTTCGCGGTCGAGGACACCCAGAAGCCCGTCGGGGGCCTGATCGTCCATCGCGGCACCCTCCACGGTCGGCTCAAGGTCGGCGAGACCATAGAAGGCGTCGTCGACGCTGAGCGGCGCGCTCACACGATGCGCAACCACACCGGCACGCATCTGCTCCACCGGGCGCTGCGGAACGTCGTCGGCGACACGGCTCGCCAGGCGGGCTCGCTCGTGGATCCGGCCTACCTGCGCTTCGACTATCCGTTCGACCGTGCGCTGACCGATGACGAGAAGCGGGCGATCGAGGACGAAGTCCGCGCGATCGTCCGGGACGACCGACCACTGACGGTCGAGTACCTGCCGATGGCGGAAGCGATCGAGCACGGCGCCGACGCGTTCTTCGACGAGAAATACGGCGAGACCGTCCGGACCGTGCGCGTCAAGGACTACAGCTTCGAGTTGTGTGGTGGGACCCACTGCCGGGCGACCGGACAGATCGGGAGCTTCGTGATCACCGGCGAGCGGAGCATCGGGTCCGGGCAGCGCCGCATCGAAGCGTTGACCGGCGCCGGCGCGGACCGGTACATCCGCGAGCGTCTCGAGACGCTGGACCAGGTCGCGGAGGACCTCGGTGCCCAGTCGGTCGATCGCATTCCCGAGCGGATCGGGACGCTCCAGCAGGACCTGCGTGAGGCGAAGCGCCGTGCTCGCGAGGGCGGCGGCGGGGTCCCCAAACCTGCTGAGCTCGCCGCGCGTGCCGAGGAGGTCGCTCCCGGTGCGAAGGCGGTCATCGCATCGCTTCCGTACGAATCGATGGATGCGCTCAAGGCGGCATCGAAGGACGTCCGCTCGGCCCTCGGCAACGGCGTGATCGCCATGTTTCTCGACGCCGAAGCGCCGCAGGTCTGGGTGACCGTCTCGGACGACCTCGTCGATCGCGGCCTGTCGGCCGGTGACCTCGTCAAGGTCGCCGCGGGGCCGATCGGCGCGAAGGGCGGCGGGCGTCCGCAGATGGCGCAGGGGATGGGCACGAAACGCGAGGGGTTGGCGGACGCCGAGAAGGCGGTCCGCGAATCGATCGCGGGACGGCTCGGCGCGGGGGGCTGATGGCGTTCTGGCGCCGGATCTGGCAACGCGAGGGGGCCGAGGGACTGGCCGCCTGCACCGCGCTCGACGTCGGTACGGAATTCGCCAAGGCGCTCGTCTTCGAGATCGATGACGAGGGGCTCGGCACCGTGCGCGGGGTCGGGCGGAAACGCCAGGGCCTATCGCACATGCAGTCGGGGACCGTCGCGGACATCACGGCGGTCGTCGATAACTGTGCCGTCGCGCTCCAGGAAGCCGAGGAGATGGCGGGTTTCCGGCCGAGCCAGGTCGTGATCGGGATCGCCGGCGAGCTCGTAAAGGGCTTCACGACCACGCACAGCCAGGAGCGCAAGCGCCCGGACCAGCCGATCAGCGAGGCCGAGCTGCAGAAGCTGATCGACGGCGTCCAGCGCGAGGCGCTGGTCGAGGCCGAGCGCGCGATCACCTGGGAGACCGGACTGCCGCACGTCGATGTCCGGCTCGTCCACGCGGCGGTGACGTCCGCGTCGATCGATGGCTACGCCCTCACGAACCCGGTCGGTTTCCAGGGCCGGCATGTCCAGATCGGGATCTTCAATGCGTTCGCACCACTGGTCCATCTCGGGGCGCTCCAGAGCGTCGCATCGCAACTCGACCTCGAGCTCCTCGAGATCGTCGCCGAACCCTATGCCGTGGCCCGCGTCCTCGGCAGTGACCAGATCCGCCAGACCGGCGCACTGTTCGTCGACGTGGGTGGCGGGACGACGGACGTCGCGCTCGTCAGGCAGGGCGGCATCGAGGGCACGCGCATGTTCGCGCTCGGTGGCCGTGCGTTCACGAAATCGATCGCCGACCGCCTGGATCTGCCGTTCCCGCGGGCCGAGTCGCTCAAGGTCGACTACGCGCGCGGCCTCGACGTCGAGCGCAAGCAGGACATCGCGAACATCATCGGCGAGGATGTCCGGGTATGGGCAGCCGGAGTCGAGCTGGTCATGGAGGAGCTGTCCGGCGGCGATCTGCTGCCGGGCCGGATCTTCGTGTGCGGCGGCGGCAGCCGGTTGCCCGAGATCCGCGAGGCGCTGGCCGCGGAAGCGTTCTGGAAGCACATGCCGTTCTCGCGACCGCCGGAGGTCACGGTCCTCGCCCCCGACCAGATCGAGACGGTCGTCGATGCGACCGATCTCCTCGTGGATCAGCAGGACGTCACGCCGCTCGGGCTCGCCTATCAGGCCATCGAGCTTCAGACCACCGCCGACCCGCTGGACGTGGCTCTCAAGCGCGTGCTGCGCGCGATGAAGGTCTGACTCCTCGCTGATGGACGCCCGGATCCTCTATCTCGACAGCGACGACGAGATCACGACGGCGGCCAACCGCGTCCGGGCGGCCGATACGACGCGGATCGCGATCGTGCTCCCGTTCGGGTCGCGTGTCGCGACGTCGCGCATCAACTTCCGATTGCTCTCGCGCGACGCGACGCTGAACGGGAAGCGGCTGTCGGTCGTCGCAGGGGACGCGGCCACCCGCGCGTTGGCGGCATCTGCCGGCCTGCCCGTGTTCACGACCGTCGGCGAATACGAGGCATCCGAAGAGGGTGGTGTCGACCGGTCCGAGGATGCGACGGGTCTCTCGGCCGGGACGGCCACCGCGGCGGCGGGAGCCGCTGGCGCCGTCGTAGCCTCCGGCGAAGCGGGCGCGAGCGTCCGCGAGAGCTCGACGCGTGGCAGCGGCGGGCGCCGGCCGCGCGGTGAAGGCGCGTTGCCAGCTGAGGTCGTCGATGAGGTCGAGGCCGAGGTACCGGGCGCGACAGCCGCCGTCGCGGCCATCGGAGCCGGATCGGCTGCCGCCGCCGCGGATGCGACGCCCGCGCCGGTTCCTCGGTCCGCTCGCGAGCCACATGCGCATCGGCTGCCATCGGCCGTCCCGGCCGCCAGGGTCGTCGCCGACACCCCGATGGATACGCCGGTCCCCGGTGCCGCACCGGTGGGCGGATCGCGCGTCCGGCCAGCACCGGCGACGGAGCGCTTCGGCTCGCGCATCGCTCGCACCCCAGTGGCGATCGGCCTCGCCGTGCTCGCCCTGGCGCTGGTCGTCGGTGGGGTCGGGGCCTACGTCTTCCTGCCGACGGCGACGGCCGTGATCGCGCCCAAAGAGGCCACGATCGGGCCGATCCCGCTTCGGATCAGCGCCGATCCGGCTGTGACCGCACCCGATCCTGAGGCGCGTATCGTCCCGGCGATCACGAAGGACGTTCCCGTCCAGACGACGGACAGCTTCGAGGTCACGGGGAAGCGGGTCGAGGAGACCGCGGCGACCGGGACCGTCCGCTTCCGCAACAAGGACTTCACCTCAATGAACACCGTCCCGCGGGGGAGCATCGTCGGGACCCAGAACGGGATCCGGTTCCGTACCGATCGGAGCGTCACGGTCCCCTCAGCGCAGCTCGTCGGTCTGCAGATCTTCCCGGCGAGCGCGACGGTCAAGGTCACGGCCGTCGATCCGGGGCCGGAGGGCAACGTCCAGCCGAACACGATCCTCGTGATCCCACGCGGCGAGGACCCACTCACGCTGGACGTCACCAACCCGGACGCGACGAGCGGGGGGAAGCGGACCGCGTTCCCGCGCATCGTCCAGGCTGATCTCAACGCGGCCACCAAGGCGCTCGACGCCAAGCTCGCCTCGACGTTCGCCGAGCAGGTCGCCGACCCGTCCCTCTCGGCAGACGGCACGACGGTCTTCCCGGAGACGGCGACGCTCGGCGAGGCGACATACACGGTCGATCCGGCGACCCTCCTCGGCAAGGAGGTCGCGACCTTCGACCTCGGCGCGAGTGCCACAGGAACCGTCCTCGCCGTCGATGAAGGCGCGGTGCAGCAGGTCGCCGAGGCGAACATCGCGCCCCAGGTGCAGGAGGGCTACCAGCTCGTCGACGGCTCGAGCCAGGTCGAGCCGTCGCCCGGCGTCGTCGATGATGGCGTCATCACGTTCCCGGTGACCATCACGGCCCGGCAGGTCCTCCAGGTCGACCCGGCGGCGGTCGAGGCGCAGATCCGCGGCAAGAGCCTCAAGGACGCCAAGGCGATCCTCGACACCTACGGTCAGTCGCAGTTGACCGTCTGGCCCGACTGGGTCGGCACGATCCCGACCCTGGAGCAGCGGGTCGACGTTCGGATGGCGGAGTCGGTCGAGCCGTGACGGCCTTCCTTGGCATCGATCTCGGTGAGCGTCGGATCGGCGTGGCGATCGCGGACGGCCCCGATGTCGGTGCGCGACCGCTCGTCACGCTCAAGCGGGGCTCGACCGTCGAAGACGATGTGTCCCATCTCCTACCGCTCATCGAGAGCAACGTGATCACCGAGCTCGTGATCGGCCTTCCGCTCGAGGCTGGAGGCGACGAGGGTCCCCAGGCCACCGCGACCCGCGTATGGGTCGATGCGCTGGCGCCGCGGCTCGGCGCTCGCGTCGCGATCACCCTGCGCGACGAGCGGTTGAGCAGCCACCTTGCCGAGTCCCGTCTCGGCCCGATGCGACGCGGCAGATCCGGCGGACCGCCCTCGAAGACGCAGCGCGACGCCTATCGCGCGCGCGTCGACCGGGAAGCCGCGGCGATCATCCTTCAAGATGAGCTCGACAGCCGCCGCGCGACCGGGTTCTCCCAGATCCGGCCCACGATGGAGACGACCCCATGACGATCCGCTCGGGCGGCCGCCCGCGCGACCAGCGACCCGGCGTCCGCCGGTTCGACCCTGACGCCTACGCGACCGACTACGTCCCCGAGGGCTATGAGCCCTCGAGGCGGTACGGCAACGAGGGTCGGTCGGGCCGGCGCCGCGGCCGGGGTGGTGGTGGTCTCGGCGGGCTCGTCCGGTTCCTGCTCTTCGCCGTGCTCTTGGCGGCGATCGTCCTCATCGTCGCGCTGACCGCACTCCGCCCGATCGTCAACGGGGCGATCCTGTCGTGGGCCCAGGACAGTCCGGCCGCGCTTCGGTTGCCGTTCGTCGCCGACATCGTCCGGGAGGACCTCGGGACGGCCCTCACCCAGCCCGTCTCGTCGGATCCCACCCAGGTGGAGTTCGTCGTCGGAGAGGGCGATACGGCGTCGCGGATCGCGACGCGACTCGGCGACCAGGGCCTCATCAAGGACCCGCGAGCCTTCGTCTTCATCGCCAGCCAGCGCGACCTGACGGGCGCGCTCCAGCAGGGCACCTTCGTGCTCCGCAAGAACATGACGCCCGATCAGATGGTCTCGGCGCTGCTTGCGCCACCACCGAACCCATACATCGAGGTCGACCTGCGGACGGGCCTTCGGCTCGAGCAGATCACGGCCAAGCTCCAGACGCTCGATGGGCTCGAGATGGACCCGCACGAGTTCTACGACCTCGCCAAGGAGCCACCGGCCGAGCTGCTCGACGACTACCCATGGCTCAAGCGCGTCCTCAAGGACGCGCCGGACGGCGCGTCGCTCGAAGGCTTCCTGTGGCCGGGAACGTACCGGATCCTGCCGGACACCACGCCCGAAGAGCTTCTGCGCAAGATGCTCGACGCGTTCCACGACGCGGTCGGCGACGACAAGATGAAGGTGCCGCCGGAGCGCAAGATGACCTTCTACCAGGTCCTCACGCTCGCATCGATCGTCGAGCGCGAGGCGCAGCTTGACGAGGAGAAGCCATTGATCGCCGGGGTCTACCAGAACCGGCTGGATCCCAAGAAGTGGCCACGCCAGGAACTGGAGTCCGATCCGACGGTCTTCTACACCCACGACACGCTGCAGCTCGAGAAGACCGACTTCGTTGACTGGAAGGATTACCGGTTCTGGGCGCCGATCAAGGGCGGCTTCACCTCCGACCCGTTGCCGCCCGAGCTGGCCGGCTACAACACCTACACGTCGAAGGGCCTGCCGCCTGGCCCCATCAGCACACCGACATTGAAGTCGATCGATGCCGCCCTGCACCCGGACACGAGCGACGGCTACATGTACTTCCTGGCCAAGGGTGATGGCAGCGGAACGACCGCATTCGCCAAGACCTTCAAGCAGCACCAAGCCAACATCAAGAAGTACGCGAAGCCCGCATCGTGACTCGGGCGGTCTGGCCGGTCCCGGCCGACTTCGCCGCCCCACCCACCGAGGCCGAGCGCAGACGCTGGGACGAGGCTGACCGCGCGGCCAGACCCGCGCGCCGCGACCGGGTCCGAGCAAGATTCGCCGAAGCCGGGATCGATGCGTATTTCGGTGTCCGGCGCGAGCACATGCGCTACCTCACGGGCTTCGCGCTCGCGAACGGCGAGGAGAAGGTCGCCGGCTCGTCAGGCCAGTTCCTGCTCTCCGATGAGCACTTGATCCTGTTCGCCGATTCGCGCTACGAGATCCAGGCGACGCGTGAGGCGCCCGAGGCGTCGCTCGAGACCGTCTACGGCGACCTTCCGTCCCGCTGGCCCGAGCTCGTCGCGTCGATCGGCGCGAAGCGTGTCGGCGTGGAGGCTGCGCTCGTCCCGCAGGCGACGTGGATGAAGCTGGCTGCCGCAGCACCGGACGTCGAGCTCGTGCCGATCGAGGGCTGGATCGAGGCCGATCGTGCGACGAAGGAGCCCGCCGAGCTGGAACGGGTCGCCGCGGCGTGTGCGGTCGGCGACCGAGCCCTCGCCACGCTCATCCCCGAGATCCGGCCAGGTGTGACGGAGGCCGAGCTCGCCCTGCGACTCGAATGGCTGATGCGGACGAGCGGTGCCGAGGCACTTCCGTTCGACGTCGCGTGTCTTGCCGGACCCGAGGCGGCGTTGCCACACGGTGCGCCGGGCGATCGGCCGGTCATCGAGGGTGCGGTCCTATTGTTCGATTTCGGGGCGCAAGTCGAGGGCTACGCGAGCGACATGACGCGGACGCTGTTCGTCGGCGAGCCGTCGGGCCGCGATCAGGACCTCTACGCCCTCGTGAAGGCTGCCCAGACCGCCGCGATCGACGCGCTCGAAGAGGCCGTCGGCAGGAAGGACGGGCTGCCGTCGGGGCGGGCGGTCGACGCCGTTGCGCGCGGCGTCATAGGCAACGCCGGGTACGGCGACCTATTCGGCCACAGCCTCGGTCACGGGATCGGCCTCGCTACGCACGAAGCGCCGACGCTGAGCAGACGAGCCGCCGAGACGCCACTCCCGAGCCCGACCGTGTTCTCGGTCGAGCCGGGGATCTACATCGAGGGCGAGACCGGTATCCGCATCGAGGACCTCGTGACCATCGACGTCGCCGCCGGCCGGCTGGAGCGACTCACGCACTTCCCGAGCGATGTCGTCGTCGTGGGGAACGAGGGCTAGCGAGCCGCGATCGACCCGAGCGTCGAGGCCAGGGCATCGACGAACACCGGGATGTCGGCGTCCGAGAACGCGAGAGGCGGGCGGACCTTGAGCACGTTGCCCTCGCGACCGGCGGTCCCGATCAGCACACTCCGCTCTCGCAGGCCCTCCTTGATCGCGGCGGCCGTCGCTCGGTCGGCGACTTCCACGCCGATCGCAAGACCGACCCCACGGACGTCGATGACCACGGGGTAGGGCCGAACGACCTCGTGGATGGCCGCGCGTAGCGCGTCGCCGACACGGACGACCCGCGCGAGTACCCGCTCATCGTCCAGGACGTCGAGCACGGCCAGCGCCGCCACGGCCGAGACGGGGTTCCCGCCGAATGTGCTGAAGAACACGGTCTCGTCACCGAACCGCGCCGCGATCTCACGGCGAGTGACGACCGCGCCGACCGGGTGGCCGTTGCCCATCGGCTTGCCGATCGTCACGACGTCAGGCAAGAGGCCCAGATGCTGGAACGACCACATGTGATGCCCGGTCCGCCCGTGCCCGCCCTGTACCTCGTCCGCGATCCAGAGGGCGCCGGCGGCGTGTGTCGCGTCCAGCCACTCGCCGGCCAGCGCCTGACCAGGTTCCAAGTACCCGTCGCTCGTCAGTACGCCATCGAGGATCGTGGCGGCCGGGGCGTAGCCGCGCGTCGCGAGCCGGGCGACAGCGTCCGCGAACGGCTTCCCGTTCACGTGGAGCTCACGGAGTCGGTCGGGTGGCTCCCAGGTCTCGACGTGGTCGGGTGGGCGGACGGCCTGCCAGGACTCCGGTGACAGCGCCGCGGTGGCATCGGTCACGCCGTGATAGGCGAAGGCCGTGCACAGCGCCCCACGGTTCCCGGTGAAGGTCGTCGCGAGACGCCAGGCCATGTCATTCGCCTCGGAGCCCGAGTTGACGAACATGACCGTATCGAGCCCGGCCGCTGGCGGCATCGTCGCGATCAGCCGCTCGGCGAGCTCGATCGCCGACTCGTACAGGTAGCGCATGTTGGTATTGACGAGCCGGCTCTGGCGGGCGATCGCCTCGGTGACCCGTGGGTGGCCGTGCCCGACGCACGGGACGTTGTTGTAGGCGTCCAGATACCGACGACCGTCGGCGCCGGTCATCCACGCGCCACTTGCGGCGACGACGTGGATCGGGTCGTCGTATGTGAGCGGCTCCATCGCCGGCCCGATCACCGCCTCACGGCGCACCGCCAGACCGCGCGATGGTCGCTCGACGGTCGCGCCGAAGCGGCGCGCGGCCTCGTCCCAGCCGACATCGAGCAGCGTCTCGATCGTCCGTGCGACCGGCCCGTTGTAGCGCTCCGCGAACGTGGCGTCCTCGAACCCCTGTCCCGAGCGCCATGATGAGATCGCGATCGTGACCGCCGCTCGTGCCGCTACGAGTTCCGGGAGGAGCCGCAGCTCGACCGGCTCGAGTGGGGTGATGGTCTCGTATCCGGAGATCACGAGCCTCGCGGTCCGGAACAGCTCGTCGTCGATGCGGTCGTTCAGCAGCGAGTCGAGGAGCGAGGCGAGGTCGACGATCAGCGGGCTGTAGCTCATGTCGCCGAAGTCGACGATCCCGCTCACATTGCCATCGTCGTCCGCGAGCGCGTTGTCCGTCGTCAGGTCGGTGTGGATGACCTGGGCGCGCAGGGTCGGCAGCACCGGCACGACCGCCGCATCGAACCGATCCAGCACCGCCTCGACGAGGGCTCGATGACGCTGGTCGCGGATGGCCTCGAGCAGCTCTCGCGTCCGCCCGGCGTGCTGGACGTCCCAGAGCATCGTCCGCTGCGCAGCTGGATGGAAGAACCCGCGAAGCGCCCGGCCGACCCGGGCAGCCATCGCGCCCCAGCCCGCGAGCGCGGCGTCGGACAACGTGATCGCGTCGATCCGGTCGTGGCCGGGCAGGTTCGGGTAGGTGCGGATGTGATGGCGCCCGTCGGCCGCGTCGATGGCGACCCGTCGGTCGGCCGGGTCCCCAGAGTCGCGATGCGCGCCCGGGACGAGCCACGGGATCGCCAGCGGCAGGGACGGATCGACCCGCTGCGCGTGGAGCACGGCGAGCGCCTCCATGTCGAGCGTCGCGGGGTCCTCGGCGGCGTTCGAGAGCTTCAGGACGGCGAGTGGCGCGTCGTCATCGTCGAGCAGCAGGAACGTCTGGTCGCGTTCGCTCCCGAGGTCACGTGCGGCCGCCGCATCGACATCGAACGTTCGCCGAGCGATGTCGACGACGCTCGCAGCGTCGAACGCCGGGCGCGCTACGGCGAGGACACGGTCCATGGTCAGCGCATCCTACCGGCTAGAATGGGCGCCTCATCCCGACCGATCCGCATTCCGTACGCCCGTGCGTCGCGTCCGGACGCGAGGCCGCGAGGCCCCGAAGCCCATCCAGGAGCCCACACCCCACATGATCAGCACCGGAGAACTGCGCAAGGGCGTGACCATCGAGCTCGACGGCGAGCTCTGGCAGATCCTCGACTACCACCACATCAAGATGGGTCGCGGATCCGCCCAGGTGCGCATCACGCTGCGCAACGTCAAGCGCGGCCAGACGATCGAGCGCTCGTTCCAGGCGGGCACGAAGTGGCCACGCGCCCAGCTCGAGCAGCGACCTGTCCAGTTCCTGTATCGCGACGGCGACGAGTTCCATTTCATGGACACCGACACCTACGACCAGTTCGTGCTCCGGTCCGACCAGCTCGGCGAGGCGACGCGCTATCTCAAGGACGGCATGACGCTCGACCGGACCAGCTACCAAGGCGAGACGATCGGCGTCGAGCTGCCCGTCAGCGTCGAGATGTCCGTCGTCGAGACGGAGCCGGGCTTCGCCGGCGACACGCAGACCGGCGCGCGCAAGCCCGCGACGACCGAGACCGGACTCGTCGTCCAGGTCCCGATCTTCGTCGAGACCGGTGACACCATCCGGATCGACACGCGGACCGGGGAGTACCAGACCCGGGTCTGAGACCGGGTCGGCCATGCCGTGAGCGAGCGCGAGGGCCAGACGCCGCCGGATTGGGCGCTGCCGGGCTGGGACGCGGTCGACCCGGAAGAGCCTGTGGCGGTCGGGCCGGGGAGGGGAGTCGAACCCGCTGACGGGCCCTCCGAGTTGCGGCCGAGCATCGTCGCGCCACGCACGTTCGGTCTTCGGATCCTCAAGGTCAGCGATGTCACCCGCGCGGTCCGCACGGCGATCCGCCAGGACCCGCGCCTGCTCGATGTGTGGGTCGAGGGCGAGATCGGCCGCGTGACGGTCTCATCCGCCGGCCACGCGTACTTCGCGCTCAAGGACGAGCGCAACCAGCTCCAATGCGTGTGGTTCCGCGACGAGCGCGAGCGCTCGCTGTTCCAGGCGCAGGCCGGGTTGCGCGTCGTCGTCCACGGGCGGATCGACCTCTACGAGCCCACCGGCGCGATGCAGCTCTACGTCGACTCGATCCAGCCGGCGGGCGTGGGGGACCTCGCGCTTCGGTTCGAAGCGCTCAAGGCGCGGCTCGCGGAGGAGGGGTTGTTCGATACCGTCCGAAAGCGCCCGCTTCCGTCACGTCCGCGGACGATCGCTGTGATCACGAGTCCGTCGGGCGCCGTATGGCGCGACGTCAGCCACGTCCTGGCACGGCGCTGGCCGCTCGTGCAGGTCGTGCTCGTCGGCGCACAGGTCCAGGGAGATGCCGCGCCCCCCAGCATCGTGACGGCGTTCCGTCGGGTAGCGCGCTATGCATCGGCGATGCATGAGGCCGGCCGGCCGGACGATGCGCCGGCCCTGACCATCCTCGCACGTGGCGGTGGATCGCTCGAGGACCTCTGGGCGTTCAACGACGAGCGTGTCGTACGCGCGGTCGTCGCGCACCCGCTGCCGGTCGTCTGCGGGGTCGGCCATGAGGTGGACGTCACCTTGGCCGATTTCGCCGCGGATGTGCGTGCGCCGACCCCGTCGGCGGCCGCCGAGATCGTCGTGCCGGACCGGCTCGAGATGGCCGGGGCACTGCGGCGGGCCACGGAACGGATGACGGCGGCCACGGAACGCCGGCTCGTCGCGGCCGGGCGCGACCTCGCAGTGGAACGCCGTGCTCTGGAACGGGTCAGTCCCGCGGCTCGGCTCGCGGCCGCGCGCGAGCAGGTAGGGCTGCTGTTCGACCGCGCGACCCGCGCCGTCGACACGCGGCTCACCCAAGAGCGGCTCCGCCTGGTCGCCGCGTCCGCCGATCTGCCACGGCTCGCCGGCGCGCGTGTCGCGGCGGCACGATCGGCGCTGGATGCCTCCGGCGCCGCCCTCTCGGTCCTCGGACCCAACGCGACCCTCGAGCGGGGCTATGCGATCGTCCGGCGCACTGCCGACGGGGCGATCGTCCGCGACCCGGCCGACGCACCACGCGGCTCCACGTTGCGGATCCGGGTCGCGCGCGGCGACATCGCGGCGACCGTCGACGAAACCTGATCGTGAGCGGCGAACTGGCGATCTTCCTGGCTGTCGTCGCGGTCGTGGCGATCCTCGGGGTCGGCATCGGTATGCTGGTCGCGCGGCCGCTTGGCCGCGCTGCGGAACGGCTCGACGAGGACGAGGGTGACGGGAACGACTGAGGAGCGGTCCACCGACGACGCGCCACTGACCCCGCCGGATCAGCTGTCGTTCGATGACGCGCTGGCGGAGCTCCAGCGGACGATCGCCGAGCTCGAGACCGGGAACCTGCCACTCGAGCGCACGCTCGCCCTGCACGAGCGCGGTGCCGCCCTTCTGGAGCGATGCGAGATGCTGCTGCGCAGTGCCGAGTTGAGGATGCGGCAGCTCGTCGCGAAGGGCAGCACGCTCGAGACGGTCGATGTCGCCGAGGAACGCACGATCGACGAGGCCTGACAGCGCCTCGCCCAGCGAAACTGGCGACTCCGGAGGGACAGGTTTAGATTCCGGTTCGCCACATCTGATCGCGCGGACCGGCGGCGCGCTACGCTGCGCACCGACATCACATGACGGGTGCGCGACCCGTCCCCCGACCGACCATCCTCCCATCGGAGCCCACCTCCGCGTGACGATCCTTCAGGAACTCCAGGGGCCTGCCGAGCTACGCGGCCTCACCGAGCAGCAGCTCCAGGAGCTCGCCGCCGAAATCCGCCAGACGATCATCGCGACCGTCGCCGAGACCGGCGGCCACCTCGGCTCCTCGCTGGGCGTCGTGGAACTGACGATCGCCCTGCATCGGCTCCTCGAATCGCCGCGCGACAAGATCGTCTGGGACACGGGTCACCAGGCGTACCCGCATAAGCTGCTGACCGGACGCCTGGAGCGATTCCGCACGCTCCGCTCGCTCGATGGGGTGGGCGGGTTCCCGCGCCGCTCCGAATCGCCGCACGACGTATTCGACGGCGGACACGCAGGTACCGGGCTATCGATCGCGGAAGGCCTGGCGGAGGCGCGCGATCTGCGCCACGGCATGGAACGGATCGCGGTCGTGGTCGGCGACGCCGCGCTGATGTCGGGTCTCTCGCTCGAGGCGCTCAACGACATCGGCCAGCGCAAGACGCAGATGCTGATCGTGGTCAACGACAACGAGATGTCGATCAGCCCGACGGTCGGCGCGTTCTCGAAGTACCTGTCCCAGATCAAGCTCTCCAACGCGTGGCGCCAGAGCAAGAGTGCCTACGACCAGACGGTCGAGCGGATCCCGATCTTCGGACCCACGCTGCTCGAGCTGTCGCGACGCTTGCGGGCGTCGGTCGTGCGCTTCGCGCAGCCCGGCCAGCTGTTCGAGGACCTCGGGATCACCTACATCGGCGTCGTTCCCGGGCACGACATCCGGGCGCTGCTCGAGACCCTTGGTGCGGCGTTGGGCCTGCCCGGACCGACGATCGTGCACGTCAGGACGCAGAAGGGCCGCGGCTATCGGCCCGCGATCGAGGATCAGGTCGGGTTCCACGGCGCGGCCCTCCCGCCGATGCGTGTCAACACGCTGCCGACCGAGTCGATGTCCGACGACGCCGCGTCACCGACCCCGGAACCCGCCGCCCCGAAGAAGAACCCGAATTACACGGCGGTCTTCGCCGCCGAACTGATCGACGCCGCGCGCGAGGACCGGCGCATCGTCGGGATCACGGCTGGGATGCCGACCGGCACCGGGATGTCGAAGCTCGCCGAGGTGTTCCCGGAGCGCGTGTTCGATGTTGGCATCGCCGAGCAGCACGCCGTCACGCTGGCGACCGGGCTCGCGATGGGCGGGATGCGACCGGTCGTCGCGCTGTACTCGACATTCCTGCAGCGCGCCTTCGACCAGACCGTCCACGACGTCTGCCAGAACGACCAGCCTGTGGTGATCGCCGTCGACCGCGCCGGGCTCGTCGGCGAGGACGGGACATCCCACCAGGGCATGTTCACGGTGGCCGCGCAACGACAGCTGCCGCACCTGGTCATCGCCTCCCCGAAAGACGAGCAGGAACTGCGCTCGCTGCTCCGCACGGCGCTGGCGCAGGAGCATCCGTTCGCGCTGCACTACCCACGCGACCCCGGGTTCGGGTTGCCGCCGCGTGACCCGGCCGTGCTCCCCGTCGGCCAGGGCGAGACGCTCCGTGAAGGGCGGGACCTGCTGTTCGTCGGGTTCGGCCCGATCGTGATGCGCGCGATGGATGTCGCGTCGGCGCTCGAGGGCGAGGGCTGGTCGGTCGGTGTCATCAACGCCCGCTTTGCGAAGCCGCTCGACCGGCAACTGATCCTCGACGCGGCTCGCGGCAAGCGACTCGTCGTGACGTTCGAAGAGAGCGTCGCGGCCGGCGGCTTCGGCTCGGGGGTGCTCGAACTCATGGAGGAAGCGCGTCTCGCCGATCCGGCGTATCGCGATGTCGCCATCCGGGTCATCGGGATCCCGGGCGACCGCTTCGTGGACCACGGGTCGGTGGCCGACCTGCGACGGATGCTCCGCCTCGACTCCGCGGGTCTTGCCGAGCAGGTGCGTGAGACGTTGGCGAAGCTGAAGCTCTCGCCGGGACGGTCGACCTCGGACGTCGCCTGAGCCAGCCATGACGGCCGTGGATCGGCGGCGCGATCTGGCGGCGCTCCTCCGGGAGGAGCCGTCTGCGGTCCTGCTGCTGGTGCAGCTCGCGGGCGTGCTGCTCTACCCGTTCATGGACGAGTCGTCCGTCGGGCGCGCGGCGCTGTCCCTGTTCTCACTGCTCGTCCTGGTGCTGGCCGTTCGCACGGTCCGGGCCACGCCGGCGCTAACGTGGGTGTCGGTCGTGCTTGGCGCACCGATCGTCGTGCTGACGCTGGCCGAGATCGCCGACCCATCGAACATGTCGCTCGTCCTGTGGTCGTCCGTCCTGCTCGCCGTGTTCTACGCCTACACGACGGTGGCGCTGCTGCGCTACATGTTCCTCGACGTATTCATCACACCCGACGAGCTGTGGGCGGTCGCCGCGACGTTCACGGTCATCGCCTGGGGGTTCGCCCACGCCTTCATGGCGATCCAGGTCGTCTGGCCGGGCTCGTTCAGCGCGCCTGGCAGCGACGCGCCGCGAACGTGGTTCGAGTTGCTGTTCCTGTCGTTCACGAACCTGACGAGCGTCGGCCTGTCGGACATCGTGCCGGTGCTCGCCCAGGCGCGGTCGATCGTGATGATCGAGCAAGTCGCCGGGCTGATGTACGTGGCGATCGTGATCTCGAGGATCGT
>DATNFQ010000285.1:0-9472 GCA_035606295.1 Patescibacteria group bacterium | reverse complement strand
CTATGCCGTCGGGCAGGCCATCGACCGCCAGGTCGGCCGGATCACGATCCACGTGGACGGCCTCCATGTCCCTGCCGGCGGGGCGTTGCCGCAGTCGCCGAGCGCGCTCCCTATCGAGCGCATCCGTCCTCGCGACCTCGCCGACAGCGGGACGGACGTCGCCTAGATGGTCCGCCGCTCCTGCGACGGTAACGGTCTGCTCGAGGCGTTCCGGGCCGCGGTCGCGAACCTCGAGGCGCACATCGACGAGGTCAACGGTCTGAACGTCTACCCGGTGCCCGACGGGGACACTGGATCGAACATGTTCGCGACGGTCCGTGCCGCGCTCGACGAGGCGGAGGCGGTGGCCGGCGCCCGTGCGGACCGCGTGGCCGCCGCGATCAGCTTCGGTGCGCTCATGGGCGCCCGCGGCAACTCGGGTGTCATCACCAGCCAGATCTTCCGGGGTATGGCCGAGGCCATCGCCGGGAAGAGGCGGTTCAACGGGCTCGACCTTGCGCACGCGCTGAACGAGGGCGCCCGGACGGCGTATGGCGCCGTCGCGAAACCCGTCGAAGGCACGATCCTGACGGTCATCCGCGAGGCCGCCGCCGGCGCCATCGAGGCCGCCGAACACGACGATGACATCGAGACGGTGCTCGGCGCGACCGTCGATGCCGCCGAGAAGTCCGTCGCCAGGACGCCGAGCCTGCTGGCCATCCTGCGTGAAGCCGGGGTCGTCGACTCCGGTGGCCAGGGTCTCTATCGCTTGTTCCAGGGGGCGCTGCTCCACCTCACGGATCGGACACCGGCAAGCGCGGCGCGCAGGGGCGCCAGTACCGGCCCGAAGCCGAGCACGCTCGTCGCGCACGCAGACGAAGGCTTCGGCTACGAGACGATGTTCCTGCTTCGCGCTCGTGGCCACGAGGCGCTCGACGTCGATGCCATCCGCGACCACCTCGAATCCATCGGCGAGTCCGTACTGGTCGCCGGTGACGCGCGAGCCCTGAAGGTCCATGTCCACAACGAGCGGCCGGACCTGGTCATCGGCTATGGGTTGGGGCTCGGCGACCTGAGCAGGATCACGGTCGAGAACCTCGACAACCAGGCCCGCGATGTGCGGGAGACGCGAGCCGCGGAGTTCACCGGGAGTCCACCACCACCGCCGACCGAGGCGAGCATCGCACGGCCATCTGTGGCAGTGGCGTTGGATCACAACGGGTCGGGCCCGGCCGCCGAGCTGCCAAGCCTGGCCGTGATCGCCGTCACGAGCGGCGACGGCCTCGCAGCGATATTCCGGGACTTCGGTGTCGCTTCGGTGGTCCAGGGCGGCCAGACGAATAACCCGAGTACGGGTGAGCTGCTCGAGGCGGTCGGCAAGGTGCAAGCGAAAGAGGTCCTGCTCCTTCCCAACAACCCGAACGTGGTCCTTGCGGCTCGCCAGGTCGCGGACATGTCCGATCGTCCCGTCCAGGTCGTCCCGACCCGCAACGCGGCCGAGGGCTTCGCTGCGCTGCTCGCGCTCGATCCGGGCATGGACGCGGCGGCCAACGTCGGGCCGATGACCGAGGCGGGTCGGGCGATCCAATCGGTGGTCGTCACCGAGGCGGTGCGAGACGCGACGATCGGTGGCAAGAAGGTCAAGAAGGGCCAGACCATCGCGCTCGATCCCGAAGATGGGCTCGTGGCCGCCGACAACGACACCGAGAAGGCCGTGATCAAGGCGATGACCGCGCTCACCCCGGGGTTCGAGCTGGTGACGCTCTTCTATGGCGACGGCGCCGACCTCGCCGAGGCGGAGGCGATGGCGAAACGCATCGGAAGCGTCGCACCGGGAGCCGAGATCGAGGTGCGCCACGGCGGGCAGCCCTTCTACCGGTACCTGATCTCGGCCGAGTAGGCCGATGCCGACCACCCGCGCACCGGCGAAGACCCCGACTCCATCCCCACCGACCGACCCCGTCGAGCTGCTCTCGACCCCGCTTGCGAAGTCCGGGTTGACGGCCGCCGGCATCCTTCGGCGGGCGGGTATCCGACTGGGCTGGTACGACGTCCGCGACCTCCTCTTCCACCTGCCACGTCGCTATGACGACCTGCGCGAGCTCTCGAAGCTCGGCGATCTCGTGTGGGCGGAAGAGGGGACCGTCGTGTCCGCGACGGTCCACGTCGATGACATCCACGTCGAAGCGACGTTCCGGCGGCGTGTCCAGCGAACCGTCGCGCGGCTGAGCGACGACACCGGCCAGCTCGATGCGACGTGGTTCGGCCGCCGTTTCATCGAGCGGCGATTACGACCAGGGCAGGAGATCGTCGTCTCTGGGCGGCTGAAGCGATTCGGGCGGCGCTGGACCCTGGACAACCCGGAGTTCCAGGCGGTCGAGGGTGACGGCGAGGTGCTCCATGCCGGCCGCATCGTGCCGGTCTACCGGCTTACCGCGGGTCTCACGGCGGCCCGGCTGCGGACCGCCATGCGGGAGGCGCTCGATCGCGCCGGTCACGCCTACCCCGAGTATCTTCCCGAGTCGCTTCGCGACGGCGAGGACCTCATCGGGATCGCCGATGCGCTCGAGTCGGCGCACTACCCGGACTCGTTCGAGCGGCGCGACGCGGCGTTGCGTCGGATCGCGTTCGACGAGTTGCTCGCGCTCCAGCTCGGGATGGTCGCGCGTCGACGCGCCCGCGGCGAGGATCGAGCGCCCTCGATCGCCATCGACGACGCGGCCGACAAGGCGATCCGGAAAGCGCTCGTCGACGCCCTCTCGGCCAAGGTCGGGCGGCCCGTCGAGCTCACGACCGATCAATCTGGGGCGATCGATGCCGTCCGCGTCGATCTCGCCGGCTCGGCGCCGATGCTCCGGCTGCTCCAGGGCGACGTCGGGTCGGGCAAGACCGCGGTCGCGGCGTATGCCCTCGCGGCTGCTGCGAAGGCCGGGTTCCAGGGAGCGCTGCTAGCGCCGACCGATCTCCTCGCGCGGCAGCATCGCGACACGGTCGGCGCGCTGCTGGAGGGTGTCGGGGTCGATGTCCTGCTGCTGACGGGCTCGCTCAACGCCCGCGACCGGTCCCACGCGAACGACCTCATCGCCTCGGGGCAGGCGTCTGTCATCGTTGGGACGCACGCGCTCCTGAGCGAATCCGTGGCGTTCGCCCGCCTCGGCCTCGCCATCATCGACGAGCAGCATCGCTTCGGCGTCGAGCAACGCGGCCAGCTGGAGGCGAAAGCCGACGGCGGCGTGAGCCCCCACGTGCTGCTGATGACGGCGACGCCGATCCCGCGGACCCTCGGGCAGGTGCTGTACGCGGACCTCGACGTTTCGGACCTGCGAACCCCACCGAGCGGACGGATCCCGATCCGTACCGGCATCCGGACGCCCGACCGACTCGAGCCGACCTGGGCCAAGGTCCGCGAGGAGGCGGCCGCCGGGAACCGCACGTTCGTCGTCGTGCCGCTGATCGAGGAGGGGAGCGAGGGGATCGATGACGGGAGCGCGACCGGCGCGGCCGCCGCGGAATCCGAGGCGGTACGGCTGGCCGACCTGCTCATGCCACTCCGGGTCGGGCTCGTCCACGGCCGGATGAAGCCGCTCGATCGGGACGGGGAGATGGCACGGTTCCGCGATGGCGAGCTGGACGTGCTGGTCGGGACGACCGTGATCGAGGTCGGCGTCGACGTTCCCGAGGCGACGATGATGATCATCGAGAACGCCGACCGATTCGGGCTCGCCCAGCTCCACCAGCTGCGTGGCCGGGTCGGCCGAGGAACGACCGAGTCGTTCTGCGTCCTGGTATCGGATTCGACCGATGAGACGGCGGTCGCTCGTCTCCGCGCCGCAGCCGACATCGCCGACGGGTTCGAGCTCGCGGAGCGCGATTTCGAGCTTCGTCGCGAAGGCGATGTCCTCGGGTTCGCCCAGAGCGGGTTGCCGGGACTGCGCGTCGCCTCGTTGACGCGCCCGGACCATCGCGATCTGGCGGTCCGTGCCCGAGCGGCGGCCGAGCGACTGCTCGACGAGAACGCCGGCCTGGTCGATGACCCGGCCGACCTTGCCCCGCTCGCTCGCGAGCTTCGTTCGGGATGGCTGCGGCGGCTCGTCGCGGCGGATCCGGCGAGCGGGTCGTGAGGCGAAGGTCGTCGCGTGCCTGACGCCGGGCGCGTGATCGCAGGCACAGCCCGGTCGATCCGGCTCGACGCTCCGGGTCCCGGCACGCGACCGCTTGCCGATCGGGTCAAGCAGACGCTCTTCGCGATCCTCGAACCGGACCTGCCCCGAGCGCGTTTCCTCGACCTGTTCGCGGGCAGTGGCGCCGCGGGGATCGAGGCGCTGTCACGTGGCGCGGCCCATGCCACGTTCGTCGAGCGGGATCAGCGGGCGATCGGGACCATCCGGACGAACCTGGCCCGGACGGGTCTGGACGGGGCGGATCGAGCCACCCTCGTTCGCGCCGATGCCCTGGTCTGGCTGCGCGACCCGGATCGGGTCGCCGGGACACCCTACGACGTCGTGCTCATCGACCCGCCGTACGACGAGGTCGAGACGATGATGGCGGCGCTCGAGGGCGTCTCGGCGGTCGTGACACGCAACGCGCGGGTCGTCGCGAAACACTTCTGGCGGACAGCGCCGCCGCCGACGGTCGGGCTGCTAGCATCCGAGCGCGAACGCCGGTTCGGCGACACCGCGCTGACCTTCTACCGGCCCACGGAGGACGCATGAGCGTCGCGGTCTATCCCGGCTCGTTCGACCCGATCACCAACGGCCACCTCGACATCGTCGAGCGCGCCGCCGCCGTGTTCGACACCGTGGTCGTCGCGGTCCTCGCCAACCCGCGGAAGGCGCCGCTCTTTTCGGTCGACCAGCGGATCGAGGTCATCCGCGCGGCGCTTGCCGCACACCGCGTGCCCGACGACCGGGTCGATGTCGACTCCTTCGACGGCCTGACCGTCGAGTTCGCTCGGGCTCGCGGAGCGAGCGCGATCGTCCGTGGCTTGCGCGCGATCAGCGACTTCGAGACCGAGCTGCAGCTGGCTCACAACAACCGCGTCCTCGCGCCCGAGGTCGACTCGGTGTTCTTCATGACGTCGGCTCCGAACAGCTACGTCAGCTCGAGCCTCGTCAAGGAGATCGCGTCCTTCGGCGGGGACGTTTCCACGATGGTCCCGGCCGCCGCCCAGGACGCGCTACGACGGGCATTCGAACGTTCGTAGGGCGTGGCCGACGCATCGGCTCGTGCCATAATCGAAGGCGCAGGAGGTTCACGACATCGACATCATCTTCCTCGTAGAGCGCCTCGAGTCGCTGATCGCCAACGGCAAGAAGCTGCCGCTCACGACGAACGTTGTCGTCGACCAAAACGCCGCCCTCGGACTCATCGATGAGCTCCGTGTCGCCGTCCCCGAGGAGGTCCGCGCCGCCAAGCGGATCAATTCCGAGGGCGAGCGCATCATCGAGAAGGCGCAGGAAGAGGCAGAGCGGATCGTCGGGCGAGCCCAGGAGCAGGCGGCCTTCCTCATCGACGAACGTGGCCTGACCCAGGCGGCCGAAGCCGAGAGCCAGCGGATCATCGAGGACGCGCACGCCGACGCCGATCGGATCCGTGCTGGCGCCGATGACTACGCCGTCAGCGTCCTCGAGGGTCTCGAAGGCGACGTGCAGCGGACGCTGCAGAGCATCCAGAAAGGCATCGGCCTCCTGGACGAGCGCCGGGCGACATTGCTCGCGACGCCGTCACCGTTCACCGAGGACGAGCAGGCGCCGGCGGACGGCGAGCTGGTCGATGGCGACCACTGGGACGACCAGGCGGAGGAGACCGCAGCGCCTGCCCGGACCTGAGCCGCTCGCGATGACCGACGCGTCCGGCGACCGATCGCTGAGTTGGAACGTCGCGGGCCTCCTGGCCGATGGCGTCGGTGCCACCCGGACCTACGACGTGCACGACGTCTCGATCGAGCTGCCCGAGGGCCTGGAGCTGGCTGAGCCGATCGTTGGTCAGGTGCGTCTCAGTCGGACGAACCGCGGGATCCTGGTGGGAGCGCGGCTCGCTACGTCGCTCGCCGGGGAGTGCGCGCGATGCCTGCGGCCGCTCACGTCACCCATCGACTTCGAGCTCGAGGAGGAGTACCTCCCGTCGGTCGATCTGACGTCGGGCCGGCCGGTCCAGACCGACGCCGAGCCGGAAGCGCTCCGTTTGACCGACCATCACGAGCTCGACCTTGAGCCGTCCGTGCGCGATGCGATCTCCCTGGCCGAACCGATCGCCCCGTTGGACCGGCCCGATTGTCCGGGTCTGTGCGTCGTGTGCGGGCTGCCCCTTGACGAAGGCGACCACGATCATCCGGACGACGACATCGACCCGCGGCTGGAGGCCCTCAAGGGGTTTCGGCCGGTCGACTGATAGCGGGCCGTTTCGCCACCGAGCGCTTGGACCATCACCTGTAGCGACTGACGAAGGAATGGCTGCTCAGCTGCTATTTGGAACGCACCAGGTTCCAGAGAGCGGCTGGACAGCCTGATCGCGGCCGTTCCGCCGCCAGTCGTAACACGTGAAGTGACAACGAGGCCGGACGCGACGGGTCGAGACCTGCCCAGGACCGCCCGCCCGAGGGCTGACGGCCCGAACCGTTTCGCGGTAGACTCCGCCGTCGGCGCGACCCGCGCTCACGACCCCGAGCGCCGTCCCCCGATCGCTCGCCACCAGACCGACAAGGAGCCCACGAGACCCCATGGGTGTACCCAAGCGACGCGTCTCGCATGCCCGCCAGGGCGAGCGACGCTCGCATCTCGCGATCGACCTGCCCGACCTCGAGGAGTGTTCGCACTGCCACGAGATGAAGCTGCCGCACCGCGTCTGCCCGAACTGCGGCTACTACCAGGGCCGGCTGGCCGTGCCGCCGAAGCCGGTGAGCAGCAGCGGCGGCGACGCCGACCGCTGATCCCATGGTCCGCGTCGCTTTCGACGCGATGGGTGGCGACCACGGCGCGGCCGAGGTCGTCCCCGGGGTCATCGACTACGCCCGCGCGCACCCAAACGTCGAGCTGATCCTCGTCGGCGATACCGACACGATCAAGGACCTCGCCGGCGAGCTGCCCGCGAACATCCGCATCGTCCATGCGGGCTCCGTCATCGACATGGACGAGCACAACCCCGCGCGCGCGATGCGCGAGAAGAAGGACGCCTCGATCCTCGTCGCGGCCGAGCTCGTCAGGAATGGCGAGGCGGACGCCGTCGTCACCGCCGGGCACACCGGCGCGGGCATGGCCGCCGGGATCCTCAAGCTGGGACGGCTCGCCGGTGTAGACCGGCCCGGGCTCGCCGTCCAGATGGTCACTGACACGGGTCCGTTCGTGCTCATCGACATCGGCGCCAACCCGGACTCGACGGCCGAGAACCTCGCCCAATACGCCCGGATGGGCGCGATCTTCGCCGAGAAGGTCCTCGATGTCCGCGACCCGCGTGTCGCGCTCCTCAGCATCGGGGAGGAGAAGGGCAAAGGCGACGCGCGCATCCAGCGCGCCACCGAGCTCCTGGACGCATCGACATTGCGCTTCGTCGGCAACGTCGAGGGTCGCGACCTGACCAAGCACACGGCCGACGTCGTCGTCACCGATGCCGTCGCCGGCAACGTCGTGATCAAGTTCTTCGAGGGCCTGTCCCAGTTCATCTTCGACCTGTGGCGGCGGGAGTTCCGCGCCACCTGGCGAGGCAAGCTCGCGTACCTGCTGATGCGCCCGAGCATCGGCCGGATCCGCTCGATCTTCGACTACGAGACCCACGGTGGGTCGCTGCTGCTCGGCGTGAAGGGCACCCTGATCATCACCCACGGCAGCGCGAAGCGGCGCATGATCGGGTTCGCCTGCGACGTGGCGACGCGGACGGCGACGGCTCGGGTGCCCGAGCTCATCGCCGAGGCGCTCGCTGCCGACCGTCAACGACTCGCCGAGCTCGCGGCCGCGACCACGGCCGCTCCCACGACCAAGACCGAGACACCCACGGATGAGGAGGTGGCTTCATGAGTGGACCCGTCCTGACCGTCGGCAAGGGTGTCATCAAGGAACTGGTCAAGACCGCCGCATTCGAGGTCCCGGGCGTCGTCCGCGTCGGCTACGGCGGACCGCGCTGGCGTGCCTGGCTCGCCGGCCCCGCCGTCCGCGTCCGCGTGGTCGACGACCGTGTCCTCGTGCGTCTGCGTGTCGTCGCGCGCCCGGGTCAGGCACTCGGTCCGCTCACCGCACAGGTACGGACGGCGGTCGCCGCGACGGTCGAACGACTGCTCGGGCTCGATCTCGGGGCGGTCACCATCATCGTCGATGGCGTCGGAGGCTGACAGGCAGCGCGGACGACGCACCGGACGTCGACTCGCGCTGGCGGCGATCTTCGAGGCGGACTTCGGGCAACGGACCGCGGAGGCCATCCTCGAGCGCCATCTGGCCGAGTCGGAACGCGATCCCGTGGCCGCCGACCTGGCGCGCGAATTGGTCGCGGCGGTGGTCCGCTACCGCGACGAGATCGACGCCCTGATCGACCAGACGGCACCCCGCCACCCGGTCACCAGCCTGGCCAAGATGGACCGCGCCCTGCTCCGATCGGCCATCGGTGAGGTGCTACACTCCGCGACGCCGGCCCGGGTGGCCATCGCCGAGTGGGTCGAGCTGGCACGCGTCTACAGTGGAGAGGCGATGCGGCGCCTCATGAACGGTGTTCTCGGCACGATCTCACCTACCCCCAGCTCCGAGGAGGGAGTCAGTGGCCACAACCTACGACCGGCTCAAGAAGATCGTCGTCGAGCAGCTCGGCGCCGACGAGGATGAGGTCAAGCCCGAGGCGTCGTTCGTCGACGACCTGAACGCGGATTCCCTCGACCTTGTCGAACTGATCATGAGCCTGGAAGAGGAGTTCGGGACGGAGATCTCGGACGAGGATGCAGAGAAGATCCGCACCGTCCAAGACGCCGTCGACTACATCGACGAGCACTCCTCCTAGCAGGTCGTCCGTCACGTCCGAGGTGCGTCCCGGACACGCCGTCGTCGAGCGGCTCGGACTCCCGGTCCGGGACGTCGATCTCATCGAACAGGCACTCGTCCACTCCTCGTGGCTGCACGAGCACCCTGACGCAGCCAGGGGACACAACGAACGGCTCGAGTTCCTCGGCGACGCCGTCGTCAACCTCACGATCTCCGAGGCGCTGTATGCCCGTCATCCCGACGATGACGAGGGCGCCTTGTCGGCCCGCCGTGCCGCGATCGTCTCGACCACCGGCCTCGCCCGCCTAGCCGGCCGGATCGAGCTCGGCCGCTATCTCCTCCTCGGCGAGGGGGAGTCGCAGCGCAGCGGCCGTCGTCGACCATCGCTGCTCGCCTCGTCGTTCGAGGCGCTGACCGGCGCGCTGTATCTCGACCTCGGCTACGACGTCGTCCGGCGCTGGCTGCAGACGCTCGCAGAACCAGAGCTGTCGCTCGAGGCACCCGTCCTCTCGCTCAAGAGCCCGAAGTCCCGCTTG
>DATNFQ010000284.1:0-3404 GCA_035606295.1 Patescibacteria group bacterium | reverse complement strand
ACCGGCGACATCTCGATCCCGAAGTACGTGACCGTGTCGGACGTCGGGAAGGCACTCAACCCGAACCAGGTCCGCGGCCAGGACGAGGGCGCAGCGGTGATGGGCCTGGGCCACACGTTGATGGAGCACTACATCTGGGACGACGCCGGCCGCATCCGGAACCTCGGCGCCATCGACTACCGGATCCCCACATCGATGGATCTCCCGGCCGACATGGACAGCGACATCGTCGAGAACGAGGACGGCCCGGGCCCATACGGCGCGAAGGGCATGAGCGAGGGCGCGTTGCTTCCCGTCTCGCCTGCGGTCGCCGCAGCAGTGACGGACGCGACCGGCGCGGTCATCCGCGACCTGCCGATGTCGCCGGAACGCGTATGGCAGGCGCTCCAGGAGCTGGACTCGGCGGAGCCGGCATCGTGACGCGTTTCGTCTACGCGCTCGACGAGCCGCACGGCGACACGCTTGACGACGCCAAGGCGCTCGTCGGCGGGAAGGCGGCGAACCTCGGCGTCATGGCCCGCGACCTCGTGCTGCCGGTCCCGCCTGGCTTCGCCATCACGACGCTCAGCTGCCGGGTCTTCCTGGCCGATGGCTGGCCGAACGGATTGGAGGACGAGATACGTTCGGCGATGGCTGATGTCGAGGCGAAGGTCGGTCGTCGGTTCGGCGACCCGGCGGATCCGCTACTGGTCAGCGTCCGCTCCGGCGCGCCGGTGTCGATGCCCGGGATGATGGACACGATCCTCGATCTGGGGTTGAACGACGCGACGACCAGGGGCCTCGGCGAGGTGGCACGGGATGACGATTTCGCCGAGGAGTGCCGTCGACGGCTCGTCGCGTCGTTCCGCTCGATCGTCGGTGTGGAGGACGTCCCGGTGGACCCGTGGCGCCAGCTTCGGCTGGCGATCGAGGCCGTTTTCCGGTCGTGGCAGAGCGACCGTGCCCGCGCGTATCGTGCGAAGGAGGACATCCCCGACGACCTGGGGACGGCCGTGACCGTCCAGGCGATGGTGTTCGGCAATCGCGGATCGGACTCGGGGACGGGCGTCCTGTTCACCCGCAACCCGGCGACGGGCGAGCCCGAGCTGTACGGCGACGTGCTGTTCGATGCGCAAGGCGAGGACGTCGTCGCCGGCACGCATCAGACCGAGGCGATCGCCGTCCTGGACACGCGGCTCCCCACGGTGGGGCGCGAGCTGCGGGCAGCCGCAGAACGCCTCGAGCACCACTACGCCGACCTGTGCGACATCGAGTTCACGATCGAGGACGGCAAGCTGTGGCTGCTCCAGGTCCGGGTCGGGAAGCGAAGCCCGCAGGCAGCGCTGCGCATCGCGGTCGACATGGCCGAGGATCCCGACTTCCCGCTGACCCGCGAACAGGCCGTCCGACGGGTGCTGCCGCTGCTGGCCGATCCACCGCGCATAACGACCGAGCGCTCGACCGATGCCTCGCCGCTGGCGACGGGTCTCGCCGCGTCGCCGGGCGTCGCGACCGGTCCGATCGCGACAGACCCAGGTGCGGCGATCGCGTTGGCGGATGCCGGCACGCCGGCGATCCTCGTCCGGGCGGAGACGTCGCCCGACGACGTCCATGGCATGGCCAGGGCCGCCGGCATCCTGACGTCCCGTGGCGGACTCGCGAGCCACGCGGCGGTCGTCGCCCGCGGCTGGGGGATCCCGGCAGTGGTCGGCGCGGACGCGATGAGGATCGGCGCCGGCGACGTGGCGATCGGGGGTCGGACGTTCCGTGGCGGAGAGGTCATCACGATCGATGGCGCGACCGGCGACGTCTTCGAGGGTGCCATCGGCGGCACGACCGAGATCGCGCCCGAGGCGGCGACGCTGCTCGGATGGGCGCACGCGGCCGGGATCGAGGTCGAGGGCAGCGCGGCATCGGATGAGCATGGGAGCGGCACCGGCCAACCGGCCGTCGACCCGGATACCGTCCTTCGCGTGATCGGGATCAAGGGCTTCGCGCTGCCCGACGGCGTCGCCGACGCGGTTTTGTCGACAGCGGAAGCCGTCAAGCCCGTCATCGATGATCTCGTGGAGCAGGGGCTGGTCGAACTGTCGGCGGGCGCCTTCAAGCTGACCGAGGCAGGACAGGCCCGTTCGCTAGAGGTCCTGTCGAAGGAGCGCGACGCGTGGGGCGCCTCGAATGCCACGGCCGCCCTTGATGCCTTCCTCGACATCGACCACCGGGTCAAGGACGTCGTCACCGCCTGGCAGATGCGCGACCCGCAGACGCCGAACGACCACACCGACGCCGACTACGACGTCGGGGTGCTGGAGCGCCTCGCCGCGGTCCACGACGACGCGACGGCCTGGCTCCGCCCCATCGAGCCGACCATCGGTCGCTTCCGCGACTACGAGTCGCGGCTCAGTCGGGCGTTCCAGGCGGCGAAGGGCGGCGACGGGCGCTACGTCGCGTCACCGCGGGTCGACAGCTACCACGGCGTCTGGTTCGAGTTGCACGAGGACCTGATCCAGCTCGCCGGTCGGACCCGCGAGGAGGAATCCGCAGCCGGCCGGGCGTAGCGCGTCTACAGCCGGCCGGGCGTAGCGCGTCTACAGCCAGGGCAGCTTGACGCTCCTGGCGTAAGCCTCCCACTCGGCCCCGAACGTCTTCCGGAGCTCCGCCTCTTCCGCCGGAGCGAACAGCCGAGAGCCGATGTACACCGCCGCGCCGACCAGCACGCCGAGCCACGTCCCAAGGAGTACGCCGACGGCAGGCAGCACGAGGAGCCCGACGCTCGTATACAGCGGATGTCTGACGACCGCGTACGGGCCGCTGGTGATGAGCTCTCCCTTCGGGACCCTCGACAGGATGAGCCCGACCGACCAGGCCCACGTCAGCACGCCGATCGTCAGGACGAAGATCGCGACCGTGCGGATCGGCCCAGAGGTCGCGTCGACCGCGAGTAGCGCCGGGTTTGCGATGTGGATCGCGACGCCACCGATGACGAACGGGAGCGTGAACAGCGCGATGAGGTCGCCGCTCCCGACAAGGTGCTTGATCTCCCACCGACGCCCGGTCGGCGCGGCCGCTGTCGCGTTCGGTCCACGCATGGAGCCACCTCTTCCGGTATCGAACGTACGAGCATCGGGCGCTGGCGCCAAGGGCCGTTGTTCCCGATTCGAGCCGATCGCCGTGCGTCGCTGGGAGGTGCTATCGACGAACGAGCGCGGCGCGTCTCCTTGGAGGTCCGTTCATCCGGCCGGTGCACCTCTGGGCGACGCATCCGTCGGTCCGCGCTCGGCTCCTTCGTCAGCAGCACCGGTGGGCGACGCACGTTCATCCTCCGGACGCAACCTTGGTCCGCTCGGCTTAGCATCCCGGCCATGACCGACGCTGCCGACCCCGTCGTGACCGACGCGACCGACCGTGCCCGTTACGAGGCGCAC
>DATNFQ010000283.1:0-20476 GCA_035606295.1 Patescibacteria group bacterium | reverse complement strand
AGTCGGTGTCGGGGTGGCAGTGGCGGTCGGTGTCGGGGTGGCAGTGGCGGTCGGAGTCGTACCGGGTACGGCCGGGGACGCGAGGTTCTGCGCATTCGGCGCCGTCGAGATGAACCAGTCGGTCGCGTTGTCGTTCGTGTCGGTCGTGTTGCCGCCTATGCCGCCGGGGCGGCGCTCGATGCTGGAGGACGCGGGGGGCGCGGCGATCGGCGAGCCCTCGACGAACGCGCTCGTGGCATCGCCCCACCCAACGGCGTCGATCACGGTTCCGCCCACGACTCGGAGCGCGATCGCGCCGCCGGTCGCGGCGAATCCACCGGTGTACGTGGCGTCGCCGATCCCGACGTAGGAACCCGCACTGTTCGCAAGAAGGATCCGTCGGCCAGGCGGGACGATCGTCGATGCACCCCACGTCGCCTTGCGGGTGACGGTCGACCCACTCGACGTGGCGTAGACCACCTCGAGCCCGATGAGGTCCACAGGCCCGGCGCCCTGGTTCGCGATCTCGACGAACTCATCGGACGCACTCGAGCCGCCGGTCTGCACCTCGGACACGACGAGCGTCGAGACCGGCCAGGCCACCGTTGCCGCGAGCGTGATGCCGCGTCCGAGTGGTTCGGTGGCCGCCGGCAAGCTCGACAGGCACAGGGCGACGACGAGGGCGAGCGCGACATCCGCCGCGCACCGGACGCGTTGCATGCGTGACCTCCCGGCGGGGACCGAGCGGGCGGCGGCGCACAGCCATCCAACCATGCGGCGCTCGACGCGGACCAAACCGTCGATGCACGTGCACTCACCTGACGCTCATCGCGCACGCATCCACTACGATGGCGCGCACCCATCACGACCCCGTGACCGAACCCAGGAGAAAGCGTGGCGCGCGCCAAGAGGACCCAGCGGGCCGAGGCCCGCCGACGCTATCGGAGCGAGCAGTCGCTCACCGGACCGGACGACGCCGACGAGCTGGACGCTGCAGCGAGCGCACCGGCATCGAGGTCGACGTCATCTGCGACCCAGTCGAACGCCCCCCGAATGGGTGTCGGCAACGCGTTCCGGGCGGCGTTCCGTCCGGTCGACATCCGCTCCGACCTGCGGGCGCTTCCGCAGCTTGTCCGTCACCGGGCGCTCTGGATCCCGGCCGCGATCACGCTCGCTACGACGGTCCTTTTCATCGTCGTGCGTCCGGAGAACCGGACGGACATCCTCGGTGTCCTGACAGTCTTCCTCTATCAGTACTTCGTCGTGACGCCGGCGATCGGCGGAGTGTTCATCGCCGGGTTCCTCGCGCCGAAGGCGAGCTGGCTGTACGGCATCCTCGTCGGGCTCGTCGCGTCGGTCTGCTATTCGTTCCTGGTCGTGCGCGGGTTCATCGGCACGGCTCCGACGGCCGAGACACAGGGGCTTGCACGCGACGTGGTCCTGGCTTCGTTCTTCCTGTCGCCGATCATCGGCGCGTTCTTCGCATCGACCGCCGCGTGGTATCGCCGGTTCCTTTATCTCTCGAACCCGAACCGCGGCCGCGCCAAGCCCAGCGGGTCCTCATCCCGACCGGACGGCCGGACGCGCTCTTCCAGCCAGAAGGCCTCCGCTCGCCGCTGACGACCGCCTACTGCGTTCGTCGCGGATGGGCGACCTTGCGAAGGCGGCGCCGAGGAGTCGAGCGAGCGCACCCTGAAGTGCGTGAGCGAGGAGCGGACGAGCCAACGCGCGTCGCGTCGTTCCGGCGTGACAGCCGCTAACCCAGCCTTCTCATCCCGGCGTGGCCCATCTGCCGGACGCCACCGGGCTGCTCCGGCCCACCGGCCTCGGCGGCGACCTCGGGGAGTGCTCGCACGTCGTGCGCGACCAGGTTCACGACCGAGCCCTCACGCTGCAGCTCCCCGTCGACCAGCAACAGCGCATGGCGTCGAACGACGCCCCGCAGGCGCTCCCAGGTCGATGGCCAGAGCGTGACGTTGACCATCCCGGTCTCGTCCTCGAGCGCCAGGAAGACCGTGCCCTTCGCCGTCATCGGGTGCTGTCGGGTCACGACCAGGCCACCGACGCGCACCCGCCCCGGCCGCCGGTCTGCCAGCGAGGCGTTGGTCACCGCACCGAGCGTATCAAGCGCGCCCCGGAACAGGCCGACGACCTGCCGCTTTGCATCGACCCCCAGCACGGCGTAGGCATCGCCGAGCCGCTCCGACTCCGTGATCGCCGGCAACGGTGGCACGTCGGTCGCGGGCAGGCGCAGATCCATCGGACGCCCCGCGGCAGCTCCCCGTTTACCCGCGGCGCGACCGAGTGCCCGCACCGTCCGGCCATCCACCCGACCCCGTGACGCACCCGCCACCTCGCGAAGCTGCCACAACAGCTCGCGCCGCGGGCGACCCAGGGAATCCATCGCGCCGCTGCGGATGAGCCGCTCGAGGACCTCCTCGGGCAGATCTATCCGTTCGACGACATCGACGAGGCTCTGATACGGGCCCCGCACCAGCTCCGCATCGAGCGCGGGCTGGTGTTGTTCACCGATCCCCTTCACAAGGTGCAACCCGAGTCGCACGCCCCACCCGCCGCTCGATGGCGGCGTCCACCGCTCGCGTGCCACGCTCGACGGCACTACGCAGCCCGACGACACGACCGGCTCCGGCTGCCCCTCGAGCCCGACCCATTCGCTGGTCGTCCGGTAGGACGACGCGTTGATATCGACCGGCAGGACCGCGACGCCGTGGCGCTTGGTGTCGTTGACGAGGACTTCGACGGGATAGAAGCCCATCGGCTGAGCGTTGATCAGCCCGACCAGGAACTGGGCCGGGTAGAACAGCTTGAGGAACGACGACTCGTACGCGGTCCGGGCGAACGCCGCGGCATGCGACTTCGCGAACCCGAACGACGCGAACGCCGAGACCTGCCGGAAGAGCTCCTCGGCATCCTCCTCAGACATCCCCGGCTGTTGTAGACAGCCATCGACGAACTGGCGGTGGAGCTTCTCCATCTCCCGATTCGAGCGCCACGTGCCCATCGCACGGCGGAACCCGTCCGACTCCGCCGGCGTGAAGCCGGCGACCTCGATGGCGATCCGCATCACTTGCTCCTGATAGAGGATCACGCCCATCGAGTCCTTGAGCACCGGCTCGAGGCTCGGATGCAGGTAGGTCACGGGCTCGAGACCCTGCTTTCGACGCAGGAACTGGTGGACGGCATTCCCCTGGATCGGCCCCGGCCGGATGATCGCCACCTCGACCACGAGGTCGTCGAGGCTCTGGGGCTTCGATTTCGGCAACGTCTGCATCTGCGCCCGGCTCTCGACCTGGAACACCCCGACCGTATCGGCGGCCTGGAGCATCGTGAAGACCTCGGGGATCTCCTCGGGCAGCTTGTCGAGGTCGAGACAGACCGCGCAGTCGTGCTCGATGAGCTGGACCGTCTCGTCCATCGCGGCGAGCATCCCGAGACCGAGCAGGTCGAGCTTGATGAGCTTGAGCGTCTCGACGTCGCGCTTGTCGAACTGGACGACGACCCGGTCGACCATCGTCGCCTTCTCGAGCGGCGCGATATCGATGAGCGGCGCGGCGGTGACGAGCATCCCACCCGAGTGGATCGAGAGGTGGCGCGGGAAGCCATCGATGCGTGCGCAGAACTCGAGCCAGCGCTCCCAGTGCGAAAGGCCGACCGTCGAACCGCCGCGGGCCTGTGGCGCGGGCTCCGGCTCGACGCGAGCCACGGAGCTCGTGTTCGCCGGCGTCGGCGGCGGGTCCCACATCGACGGTCGTCCGAGGCGATCCGTCTTGCGCGGTGGCGGCAGCGGCATCCCACTCTCATCGTCGACTTCGACGACGGTCGTCGGCGTGTCAACCGGTCGTTGCCCCGGGTAGCCCGTCCCGCGCCCGGCCCGTAGCCAGGCGACGCTCGCAGGCGTGTCGCCAGGGCCACCCTCGTCGTCCGACGGTCCGCGGCGGATGGTCGTCACTGGCGCGAGCGGATCCTCGCGAAAGGCCGCGGTATCCGGGTCGGTCTGCTCGTCGCGCATCCAGCCGAACGGCTGTGGCGCATCCGGATCGTCGGGCTTGGGTGCCTGCTTCCAGGGCGGCACCTTGCCGACGAGCGGTCGGAGACGCTTGTCGAGCCGGCCCATCTGATCGACGAGCTCGTGGCCGACCGCGGCGTCATCCACAGCCTCGATCGCGCCACGCCGAACATCCTCGAGCCGTGGCAGGCGACCGTTGCCCGCCTCCCCTGCCCCGCCGGTCCGGATGCGGCCACCCCGGGCGTGGTCGAGCTGGCCCATCGGATCGGTCAAGCCGTGCGTGGCAGCGATCCCGACGGGTGCGAACTCGGTGGCCGACGGGACCTCGAAGAACTCGGCGAAGCCACCGTCGGCTTCGAGATCGCGCCGGACCATGACGCTGTCGTAGGTCTCGAGCGCCTTCGCGACTCGATCGACCAGCGGGCGCGGGAACCCGAGCGCATAGCCGATCTCACGGACCGCCGACCGAGCCCGGTACGTGACGAGGTTGCAGACCATGCCCGTGTGCTCCGGGCCGTACCGCCGATAGATGTATTGGATGACCTCCTCCCGACGTTCCGAGCTGAAGTCGATATCGACATCGGGGTAGGTCGTGCGGCCGGGATTGATGAACCGCTCGAACAGCAGGTTGTGGGTGATCGGCTCCACCCGGCTGATGCCGAGCGTGTACGACACGATCGAGCTGGTCGCACTGCCTCGCCCCTGGGCCGGGATGCCCTGCTCCTTGGCATACCGCATCAGGTCCCAACAGATGAGGAAGAACTCTGCGAGACCGGCCCGCTCGATGACGTCAAGCTCGTGCGCGAGCCGCTTGACGACGGCCGAGTTGAGCGGGTGGTAGCGCCGCCGGGCGCCCGTCCAGCACAGCTCGGACAGGTAGGAGAACGGCGTCTCGCCGTCGGGGACGGGAAAGCCCGGGAACCGGTACTGCTCGAACTCGAGATCGACCGCACACGACGCCGCCAGCTCCACCGACGTCGCGATGCCTTCGCGCCAGACCCGTGCGGCATCGACGTCGAAGTCGGCGGCGAGCGCCGCCATCTCGTCGCCGGACTTGATGAACGATTCGGCATCGAGCCGGCGCAGGTCGGCCAGCGTGTCGAGCGTCCGACCGTGACGGATGGCCGTCAGCACGTCGTGGAACTCGCGGTCATCGGTCGTCGCGTAATGGACGTCGTTCGTGACGACGACCGGCAGGCCGAGCTCCTCGGCAAGCGCCGCGGACTCGGCGACGAGCCAGTCGTCGTCAGGCAGCAGGTGATGCGACAGCTCGATGAAGAACCCGCTCGTCGACGGACCGTCGCCGCGTCCGAAGATCCGGGCATACCGCTCGGCCGCGGCCCGCGCCCCGGCACGGTCGCCGACCCGGAGTCGTCGAGCGATCTCCCCGTCCCGGCAGCCCGACAGCGCGACGACGTCCTCGTGATCATCCTCGAGCAGCGCATGACGGTACCGGGGAGCCGCCTTCGTCCCCGCCATGTTCGCGCGCGAGATGATCCGACTCAGACTTCGCCAGCCGGCCGGTGTGCGTGCCAGCAGCACGAGATGCGGGCCGCGCGCGCGCTCGCCGATGCCCCGGTAGTCCTCCTTCACCGGATCGCGGTGACCGGGCAGCTTCGCCCGGGTCGGCCGAGGCCGGACTGGCCGGCCCTCGACGGGGAGCGGCATCTCCCCGGCCGCGTCTGCCCGACGACGTCGCCTGCGACGTGGCGTGATGACGACCGAATCGGTGTCGGGGACCGCCGGGTCCAGCAGTTCGATCTCGGTGCCGACCACGCCGTGGAGTCCTGCCTCCTCGGCGGCGCCCATGAACCGGACCGCTCCATAAAGGCCGTTGCGATCCGTGGCAGCGAGCGCGGTCAGCCCACGAGCGACCGCCTGCTCGACGAGATCGTCCGGGGCGGACGCCCCGTCCAGGAACGAGAAGTTGGTGTGTGCGTGGAGCTCGGCGTACGGAGTCGTCGCCACGTCGGTCGCCTCGTTTACCGGGGGCGAGAGGGGGGCTTGACAGTATAGAACGAATGTTCTTATCGTGCGCGTGAAACAACTCAGGGCTCTTCGGCGTCTCTGAGGCATGCACGCACCCACCGCCATCGATCGCCCGCTCCGACCGGTCGCCATGACCGCGCTCCGGACGGCCCTCACGGTCGTGGGCGCGCTGCTCTTGATCCTCGTCCTACTGCCCGCGCTCCTCGCGGTCCAGGCGGCGACGATCTAGCACCACATTCCGTCTCGGCGCCTGGGGGCTCGGGACGAAGCGGCGGCCTCGACCGCGACGGTCGGGAGCCGACCTTGTCGGATCGCTGGTGAGCATCGATCCGGCCACAGGACCCCGTTGCTGGGGGCGACGGGGTCCTGTCATGTCTGGCGTGCCGCGCCCGCCGTCCGCATACGCCGACGTGCGGAAAGCGTTTTCCTCCTGCGTGCCCTCCGCGAACACGGCGTTGACCTGTGCCCATCACCGTCACGCGCATCGAGGGCTTCCAGTCTCCCAGGACCTCGCCGCGTTGGGGGCGGCGGGGTCCTGCGTTACCCGGGCTAGACTCGGGCGATGTCCACGCGATCCCGCCGCCTCCTACTGACGCTCCCTGTCGCGTTCCTGATGATCGGCTGCGGCACGGCGACCCCCTCGATCACGGGGTCGGCAGGGGCACCCACGGCTGCCCCGAGCGCGACGATGGATCCCGAAGCGCCGATCGAGGTGAGCCCCGGCGGATCGCCGTCTGGGTCCCTCGCCGCTGGCCAGTCCGACACCGACTGGGGTCGTATCTGGGATTCGGTCCCGGCCGGATTTCCGCGATTTCCCGGCAGCACCCCCGCCGACGACGCCGCCGCTGATCCGGTGAGTGCCAGGTTCGCCGTCCCTGGCGGCGACCCGCGCGCGATCGCGACCTGGCTGCAGGATGCGCTCGAGCAAGCCCACCTGGACACGGTCGGCCTCAACGGTCCCACGGAGAACGGCAGCTTCGTCCTGGATTCCGTCGGGGACGGCCAGTGCCGGGTCCAGACGAGGGTCGCGCCACTCGGCGGTATGACGCTCATCACCGTGCTCTACGGCAGCGACTGTCCCGCTACCCGGCTGTAACGGAGTCGTGACACGCGCCGCGACGGCACCGGTCTATGATTCGGCGACGCCCGGGAGCGTTGGTCCGGACGGGGGAGTTTTCGGTCACATGCAGACGACGCGGCCTCGCGACCTCGGCGCGCTGATCCTTGCGATCGGCGTGCTGCTCGTCCTCTTCATCGTCAGCCTGAGCCTCGGCGCGCCGCTGCGCTAGGCGCTCGGGCGCTGCCCCGGCTGGCGATCAGTCGTACAGGCGTTCCAGGTGCCAGGTGCCCGCGATGCGGTCCTGGTAGATGAGCGCGAGCCAGCGCTCCCCGACGACCTTGGCGTAATCACGCGCGATCGGGTCGCGCCACCACGACTCCTCGACGCGCCATCGATTGCAGATCTCGACAGGTTCGCGTCGACCGTTCCAGCGGATCGCGACGAGCCGCCCGTCAGCATCCATCTCGACGTCGATGCGCGGATGCTCGCGCAGCAGCCGCGTCATGCCGCGAGCCTCATGTCGAGCCCTCCGGACCGAGGCTTCCGAGACCGACGCCTCGCCAGCTCCAGCGGTCCTCGGCGAGCGGCGCCTCCGGGTCACCGATCGCCACCCGCCTGACCCGATCCTCCCCGTAGGTCAGCGCGAGTCGCGCGAGCTGCCAGTCGAGTCTGGCGGTCCGGGCGGCCTGGGGCACGAACAGCGGCAGTTGCTGACCGGCGGCTGGCGTCGTCCCGCGCAGCTCGAGCTCGAGTCGCTGGACCGCGGCCACCGGTGGGTCCCGCTCGAGCCTGGCGAACAGCAGCCGCTCGACCGCCTCGGCGTCCGCGGTAGGTTCGGGGAACCGCTGCTCGACCTCGATCCGGGGCTCCGTCCCGGTCGGCGCGAAGGCGAGGTCGAGCTCGAGCGCAAGGAGCGCTCGGTCCGCGGCGAGGCCACGGGCGCTCAGCTGTGCGGTCAGCCCCGCGACCAGCCGATGGAGCACGAACCGCAGCGGCTCGAGGTCCTCGACGGGTGGCTCGATCGGCAGCGCCAGGGCCAGCCGTTTGGTCGCACGCCGCGCTCGGAAGGGCTCGGTCTCCTGACCACGCGCTCGTGCGTGGAGGCGACCGCCTTCCTCGCCGAACCGGGCGATCAGCGCCGACATGGGCAGCTCCGCGACCTGCCCGATCCGACGCAGACCGAAGCGCGTCAGCCGGGCGCGGACATCGAGGTCTGTGGTGAGCAGGCCCGACGGGCGATCCGCGAGGAACGCGGCCTCGTCCCCGGCCGGGACGATGAGCGGTGCCGCCGGCTCGGCCACCATGGCTGCGATGGTCGCGACGAAATGCGTGCCGGCGATGCCGGCCCGGGGTCGTACCTCGCCCGGGAGTGCGGTCGTGACGGCATCGACGAGCCGCTCCGCGAGGACGGGTTCGGCACCCCACAGCGGGCCGAGACCGTCGATCCCGACCTCGAACAGCCCGAACGAAACGGAGCGCGTATCGACGCTCCCCGCGAGACTCGGGCTGGACCGCCCGAGCGCCTCGAACACGGCCTCCGCAGCTCCCCGATCCGCCTCCGGGTCGGGGTCGATGAAGGTCGCCTCAGGGACGAGCCGGTGTGCGCTCCCGAGCGGCATCCCGCGGCGGACGCCGAGGGCCCGCGCGCTCGGATCGGCGTCGATGACCGACCCCGGGCTCCAGGGGCGACCGCCCAGTACGAGCGGGCCTGGGAGTGGGGAGGGCTCGGAGCGTCGGGCGAGTGCGAGGTGAAGCGGCAGGTGTGGCAGGAACAGGTGGAGCCGTCGCATCGTGGATCTCGCGATCGGGGGCCTCGTGTACGGGGGCTTGGTCCATCAACAGGGCGTCCCGGGCAAGACACGTGTCCCGCTCGCCGCCCTCGGCGTAGAGGATCCGGAGCGTCGCCCGGCGCCCGGGCGGCCCGTGGCGGTTGTGGGCCACGAGCGCTTCGGTCCGTTGCCCGACGACGTCGCGTCCGAGCCGGACCCAGGACCGGCGCGCCAGCTCGAGCCGGATGCCGGTCGATTCGGCGACGGCCGTCGCGAGGCCGCTGCCCAGTCCGGGCGCATCGAGGATCAGCAGCAGCGTCTCGGCACGCCGCGCGAGCGCCGCGAGCCGATGCAGCCGGTCGCCGATCCGCGACGGCTTGTCGGTCCGTGCCAGCCGGCCACCCGGCAGGTCGAGGACGAGCAGGTCGACCGAGCGGCCGGCGAGCAGGCTCCCCGCGATCGACAGGCCCTCGTCGAGACTGGCCGGCGTGATGACGACGAGCCATTCGAGGTCGACGCCACGGGCGACCGCTTCGACCGGGTCGAAACTGCGCGACAGGTCGAGCCAGGCGACGACCGATCCCTGGGCCTGCGCCTCAGCGACGACCCGCAGGCTCAGCGTCGTCCGCCCGCTCGTGCCCTCTCCCCGGATCGCGACGCTGGCCGACTTCGGCAGACCGCCCGGGCCGAGGATCGCATCGAGTGCCGCGAAACCCGTCCGGATGACACGGTCGTCGGGCCGGGGATCGTAACGTGGAGTCTCGTCTGGCTCGGCCGGGACAGGCGCCAGCGCCAGTGCGCCGACGACACTCGGAGCTGCGGCACCCCACCGGGCCCGGAGGCCCGCGACGGCGGCGTCCACATCACCCCGACCGGTCGACATGAGACCTCTAGGATAGAACGTATGTTCTAGTCAGGCAAGCCCCGGACGAGCCCCTGACGTCATCGAGTCGACACGGCGGCTACCTACGCTCGACCTACCATGCTGTCGATGCCGAGCCCGACCCCAGACGCCGTGATCCCGGCGGCTCCGATCCTCGTCGTCGATGACGACGCCAAGATCGTCCGACTCGTCCGGACCTACCTCGAGCGTGACGGGTTCATGGTCGTGACGGCATCGGATGGCCCCGCTGCCCTCGCCGCGATCGAGCGCCACGCGCCGGCCCTGGTGGTGCTCGACCTGATGCTCCCCGGGCTCGACGGTCGCGCCGTGATCCGCGCTGTCCGGCGGGACGAAGAGGCCGGACGTACGCCGATACTTGTCCTGTCGGCGCGCAGTTCCACGCTCGACCGGATCGCAGGGCTCGAGGACGGCGCGGACGACTATCTGCCCAAGCCGTTCTCGCCGGCGGAGCTGGTCCTTCGGGTCAAGTCGATCTTGCGCCGGACCGAGCCATCTGCAGCGGGACCGGACCGTGCTGCTGGACCTGTCATCCGCCATGCCGATCTCGTCGTCGACCCAGCACGCCATGAGGTCCGCCGCGGCGAGACCGCTGTCGACCTCACACCGGTCGAGTTCAAGCTCCTCTCTGCGATCCTCGCCGCCGACGGTCGCGTCCTGACCCGCGACCAGTTGCTCGACGCCGTCTACGGCCATGAGTCGAGCGACGTCCTCGATCGCACGATCGATGTCCATGTCCGCCGTCTCCGGGACAAGCTCGACGACGACCCCGATGCGCCACGCTACGTCCAGACGGTCCGTGGCGTCGGGTATCGCGCGGCGAGGACATAGTCCATGTTCACGCGCGGGATCGCCGCCCGGATCGCGCTGGCTGCGATCGCCAGCGCGGCCGTCGGACTGGTGATCCTCGCCGTCGGGGTCGCCGTGGTCGGGGCCGACGTGTTCACCGCGTTGATGATGGAGGCCGGGGATTCGGCCGAGCACGCGCGCGAGATGTACGACGGATCGGTCACGACCGTCGTCATCGCCGCGTCGCTCGTCGCGGTCCTGGCGAGCGTTGGGCTCGCGGTCGTCCTCGCTCGGATGCTGACGCGACCATTGCGCGAGATCGGTTCGGCCGCCCGGCGGATCGCTGACGGCGACTACGCCGCCCGGGTGCCGCGCGACGGCCCCGAAGAGCTGGCCAGCCTCGCCGATTCGTTCAACCAGATGGCCGCTTCGCTGGAGCGGCAGGAGCAGATGCGGCGCGACTTCATCGCGAACGCGGCCCACGAGCTGCGGACGCCGCTGACCAATATCCAGGGCTATCTCGAGGCGCTGCGCGACGGCGTCATCACCGCGGACCGGGCCACATACGAGTCGCTCCATGAGGAGGCGGAACGCCTCGTTCGCCTCTCGCGCGACCTCGACGCGCTGGCCGAAGGCGACGCCGGAACGACGCCACCGAGGCTCGTCGACCTCGACCTGGCGATGGCACTCCGGTCGGCGCTCGATCTGATGATGCCCTCCATCGAGCGGGCAGGGCTTCGCCTCGAGGCAGGCGGCGTGCCCCAAGCGCTCCCGGCGCGCGCCGACCCCGACCGCCTGGCCCAGGTCCTCGCGAACCTCCTGTCGAACGCCGTTCGGTACACGCCGTCCGGCGGCGCCATCACGGTCGGTGCGGAACGGAGACCCGACGACATCCTCGTCTCCATCGCCAACACGGGCGAGCCGATCCCGGCCGACGATCTCGACCACGTCTTCGAACGGTTCTATCGGGTGGAGAAATCGCGCGACCGGGCCCTCGGGGGCGCCGGGATCGGGCTGGCGATCGTGAAGCAGCTCGTGGAGTCGACGGGTGGCCGGGTCGGTGCCGAGTCGCGTGACGGTCAGACGCGCTTCTGGTTCAGCGTTCCGGCCTGAGCGGCTCGAGGGTCACGGAAGCCCGATCGCGATCATCCCGACGAGGATCCCACCGAGGCCGACCCATTGGAGCGGGCGTAGCCGCTCCCCGAGAAGCGCGACCGCGACGATGATCGTCACGGCCGGACCGAACGACGATGCGAGTCCGACAAGCCACGTCGCGGCATTCGCCAGCCCATAGGCGAACGCGGCGAGACCGATCACATCGAGCGCGCCTGCCAGGATCACGAACCAGACGACCCGCGCATCGGCCCGTCCAGCACCTCCATCACCCGGCTCGCCCTCGATCATCGGGGCGGCAACCCTCCGGAAGACCGTCAACATGAGCACGAGAACGAGCGTCGAGAGCACGGCATTGGCGGTCCTTGAGACCACGACGACCTCGAGCCACGGGGCGCGGTCGATGACGATATCGCCGATGATCGCCATCGCCGCGAACAGCACGAGTGCGACGACCGCGAAGATGACGCCGGGACTCGCGAACCGCGTATTCCGCCATCCCTGGTCGAAGGCGAGCCCGGTCATCACGACGCCGACCGTCGCCACCAGGGCGCCGACAGCCTGCAGCGCTGTCAGCGATTCACCGCGAAGGACCACCGCAAGGACGACCGTCAGGCCGCCGTAGGCGGCGACCACACCGCTCACGACAGCGATGGGACCGATCCGTAGCCCGGTGAAGTAGGTCAGGTACGCGCCCGCGCCGACGAGCCCGACGAGTGACCCGCCGACGAACACGAATGGATCGCCCGAGAACCGCATGCCGGTCGCGATCGCCGCGACCCACACGAGGACGGCACCGACGATCTGCATCCCGGTCGTCACGCGCAGGCTTCCGATCCGCCGGCTCGCCAGGGCCGAGAAGAGGTCGAGCGTGCCCCAGCACACGGCCGCGGCAAGCCCGGTCAGCAGTCCGATCGGCATCGGCGGAGCCTAGAGGGGCATACGGCTGGAGGCTCCGGGGTCGCACGCCGCGCGACGATCGGGCCTCCCGGAACGGTCGAGACCCCGTGCTAAACTCGGTCGCCCGTGGGGATGTAGCTCAGCTGGGAGAGCACCGCGTTCGCATCGCGGGGGTCAGGGGTTCGAGTCCCCTCATCTCCACCACCTTCCCGGCCCTGATCCCCGACACGATCCCGCCGTGCGCCTGGCTCATCGCGGCACCGGCGGTGACGGCAGCGGGCGTAGTCGAGTACACGACGGTCCGTCTGGGCCCGCTAAGCGCGGGTGAAGGACGCGATACGCGGCTGATGAGCGCGGCTCATCACGATGCGCCGCATGAAGACGCTGAAGGGTCACAAGGTCGCCAAGGACGAGCGTCGGGGCCGGCGGAAGGCAAGGTCCCGTCGCCGACCTGACGGACTGCGACTCCACCCGCTCGGCGGGACATTCGAGCCCGGGCTGGCGGAACGGATCCTCGCCGCCTTCGAAGGCTTTGATCCGACGGCCCCATGGTCGGACATCGCTCCGCGTGTCGTGCCGGTCCTCAAGCGCGTCCATCATCCGTATCCGGCCGAGATGGCACCGATCCACATCCGTGTGCCGCCCGGGATCTGGACGGGTTTCGGCATCGACCTCGGCCCGGCGTTCTCGCACGTCAGCCAGACGCTGCTGGATGGGTGGGGCGTCGATCACGCCACGCTGCTCGGCACCGCTCTTGCGAACCTGACCGACCTGGTCCGGCGCGAAGGGCCGATCGTCGACACCGTCCCGGTCGAGGGTGTGCAGGTGACGGCGATCCAGGGCCAGGGCTGGGGTTCCTCGCTGATCCTCCTGCCCGAGCTGCTCCGCCCGATCCTCGGTCCGACACCGCGCGTCCTACTCGCACCGGTGCGGAACACGCTGCTGGCGCTGCCCGACGACGTCGAAGACGGTCTGGCCATCGACCTGTGGCAGGCGATCGCCCAGGGTGCGCACGACGAGCTCGACGTCGATCCATTGCGTTGGACCGGCTCGACGGTGGCCCTCCTGACCGACGGGGCGCTCGGCCTTCCGAACTAGACGATCGTCAGGGCGTGATGCAGCTCAGCCGAATGGTCATGGAGCCAACGGCGCCAGACGCGGTGGTCGGCGCGGCGCGACATCACGAGCGCCCAGAACCGCGGTCCGTGGCCGAAGACGCGCAGGTGGGCGAGCTCGTGGACCACTACGGTATCGAGCGCTTCGGGTGGCGCCAGGATGAGACGCCACGAGAACGACAGTCGCCCGGTCCGGGCCGCGCTCCCCCAGCGGGTCCGCGGGTCGCGGAGGGTCACCGCCTTCGGCGTCACCGCGAGCGGGGCGGCGTGCTGGTCGATCGATGCGCCGATCTCGCGTCGTGCCTCGTCCTTGAGCCACGCCTCGAGGATGGCGCCGTCCGCTCGTCGATCCGCGCCGACTCGGTGGATGACGAGTTCGGCGTCGAATGCGACGACGTCGGATCGACGCACTCCGGACACGGCCGGCACGACGCGGATCCGGTGGAGACGGCCACGGAACGGGATGCTGCCGCCATCTCGCGCACCGCCACGTGAGGCGATACGTCGAGCGACTTCGGCTTGATGGCCGAGGTGCTTCCGTAGCCACGGCTCTCGCTCAGCGAGGAACGCGGCGGCTCGGCGTTCATGCTCGGGCCGGACCGTCCGGGCCGGGACGGTGACCACCACGCCTCGATCGGGGTGGATGACGACCCGCAGCACGCGGGCTCGCGATGACCGTCGAAGGGTGTACGTGAGTGGGCCACCGGGCAACTGGGCGATCGCGGCAGCCTCGGACGTCACGCTCCGATGATGCCATCCCGCGCCGGGCCTCGACCGGTCAGGTCCTGGCGGCCCGCTGACACCGGACCGTCACACGCCTTTTGGTACACTCCGGGGCCCGTGGGGCTATAGCTCAGCTGGAAGAGCACCTGCATGGCATGCAGGGGGTCCGGGGTTCGAGTCCCCGTAGCTCCACCAGAACGAGACACCGCCGATCCTCACCCCTCGCCGACGGCGGGGGGTGAACCGTTCCCGGCGGCAGAAACCACGGGCGCGAACGAGAAGAACGCCCACGAAAGGCCGCAGTCGTGACCGAGACCGCCGACAGCCGAAGCAGGGTCGAGCGCTACGACCCATCCGCCATCGAGCCGCGCTGGCAGGCGCGCTGGGCGGAGCTCGGCCTGTACGAGACGGACCTGCGCGACACCTCGAAGCCGAAGTACTACCTGTTGACGATGTACCCGTACCCATCGGGCGACCTGCACATCGGCCACTGGTACATCAAGACCCCGACCGACGCGCTGGCCCGCTTCCGGCGGATGCATGGCTTCAACGTGTTCCTGCCGATCGGCTTCGATGCCTTCGGACTGCCCGCCGAGAACGCTGCGATCAAGAGCGGTGGTCACCCATTCACCTGGACGATGCAGAACATCGAGAACATGCGCCGCCAGCTGCGGACCATGGGCGCGACGTTCAGCTGGAAGCACGAGGTCGTCACCGCCGACCCCTCGTACTACAAGTGGAATCAGTGGCTGTTCCTGCGCTTCCTGGAAGCCGGGCTGGCCTACCGCCAGAAGTCGGCGGTCGACTGGTGCCCGAACGACGGGACGCTGGCGCGCGAGCAGGTCGAGGGCCCCGAGCGCCGCTGCTGGCGCTGCCACGAGCTGGTCGAGAAGCGCGACCTGGACCAGTGGTATCTGAAGACGACGGCCTATGCCGACGAGCTGTTGCGGTTCGACGGCATCGACTGGCCGGAGCCGATCAAGGTCCAGCAGACGAACTGGATCGGTCGGTCGGAGGGCGCTGAGCTCGACTTCGACACCGTGCCGGCCCCGCATCACGAGGCGACCGAGACGATCCGTGTCTTCACGACACGGCCCGACACGTTGTTCGGGGCGACGTTCATGGTGCTGGCACCGGAGCATCCGCTCGTCGACGTCCTGACGGCACCGGAGCGGCGTGGCGAAGTCGATGCCTACGTCGCCCAGGCGCGGCGGCGGACCGAGATCGACCGCCTGTCGACCGACCGCGAGAAGACGGGTGTGGCGATCGGTGCGGACGCGGTCAACCCCGTGAACGGCGAGCGCGTGCCGATCTATGTCGCCGACTATGTCCTGGCCGGATACGGGACGGGCGCCATCATGGCCGTCCCCGCCCACGACGAGCGCGACTTCGCGTTCGCGCGGCAGTTCGGGCTGCCGATCCGGCGAGTGGTCGCCGCCCCCGGGACCGCCGCGGACGACGAGATGGACGACGCGTACATCGCCCACAGCGCCGACGAGCGGCTGGTCAACTCCGGCCGATTCGACGGGATGTCCGCCGACGAGGGTGGCCGGGGGATCGTCGAGATGCTGGCGAAGGACGGCAAGGCCGAGGCGAAGGTGACCTACCGCTTGCGCGACTGGCTGATCAGCCGGCAGCGCTACTGGGGCACGCCGATCCCGATCATCTATTGCGAGCGCGACGGCATCGTCCCGGTCCCATACGAGGACCTGCCGGTCCGTCTGCCCGAGAACGTCGACTACCGTGGGCGCGGCGACAACCCGTTGAACAGCGACCAGACGTTCCTGAACGTCACCTGCCCGGTCTGCGGGGAGCAGGCGAGGCGCGAGACCGACACGATGGACACGTTCGTCGACTCGTCCTGGTACTGGTATCGGTATCTGTCCCCCGACAAGGACGACGGTGCGGTCGATCGAGCGCTGACCGATGTGTGGACGCCGGTCGACCAGTACACGGGTGGCGCCGAGCATGCCGTCATGCACCTGCTGTACAGCCGGTTCTGGACGAAGGCGATGCGAGACATCGGCCTGATCGGGGACGACGAACCGTTCAAGCGGCTGTTCAACCAGGGCCAGATCCTGGGCGCCGACGGCGAACGCATGTCGAAGTCGCGCGGCAACGTCGAGGATCCCGATGACCTGGTCCGCCAATACGGGGCGGACACCGTCCGACTGTTCCTGATGTTCATGGGTCCGTGGGACCAGGGCGGTCCATGGAGTCCCAGCGGGATCGGTGGGGTCTATCGATTCCTGAACCGGGTGTGGACCGTGACGCTCGATCCGAACGGGCGCGAGGCCGGCGACCCCGATTCCGGAAAGCTGCCCGTCGGCGAGAGCGCCGCGGATGCCGCGGCGGCCATCCGAGCGGCGGCGCATCGCACCCTCCGCGACGTCACCGAGGATTACGAGGGCTTCCGCTTCAACACCATGGTCGCGAAGCTGATGGAGCTGTCGAACACCCTGTACCGCTATCGCGGGACCGAGGTCGCCGGTGACACCGAATGGGATGAAGCCGTCCGCCTGCTGCTGCTGATGCTGGCGCCGGCCGCGCCCCACATCACCGAGGAGATCTGGGCGCGCCAGGCCGAAGCCGCCGGGCGTGAGTGGGCGTCGATCCACGCGGCCGCGTGGCCCGAGCTCGACGAGTCGGCGATCAAGGTCTCGGTCCGCGAGGTGCCGGTCCAGGTCAACGGCAAGTTGCGAGCCCGGATCGTCGTCGGCGCCGACGCGTCGGAGGACGAGATCAAGGCTGAAGCCCTGACCGACACGAAGATCGTGGCGATCCTGGACGGACGCACGCCGGATCGGGTCGTCGTCGCCGGTGGTGGAAAGCTCGTCAACATCGTCAGTCGCGACTGACGCAACGCGTCGATGCAGTGACCGGGCGCCACCGGGACCGGGAACTGACACGCCGCTGATGGGGTGACATCCGGTGGGACTGGGCGTACCGTCCCCATCAATCGGAGGTCGCTCCTCGGCCGGCCGGGCGAACCCAGGCGATCCGCCGGACGGGGTCATCGGGAGGGACGCCCATGACGGCCGTCCAGGAACGGACGCTCGAGCAGGACGCCGGTCAGGATCGGCCGGTCCACGAGCATCGATATGCGGTCGAGCGCGCCAAATGGGACGCGCACGCCGCTGCCGGCGAGGAGCAGATCGAGCTGCCTCCGGCCGGCGCGGATTTCGGTTCGCATACCCCGACGCAGATCCTGCTCGCCGGCATGGCCGAATTCCTGGGGCCACTCCAGGGAAAGCGCGTGATCGAGTACGGCTGCGGACTCGGGAAGCTCACTGTGCTGCTGGCTCGAAGCGGCGCCGACGTGACGGCGTTCGACCTCTCGGCTGAAAGCGTCGCGACGGCCCGACGGCGGCTAGAGCTGGACGGCCTCGAGGACCGCGCCACGTTCGCCGTGGCCGCCGGTGAGGAGCTGCCGTTCGAGGACGGCACCTTCGACGTCGCTGTCGGCAAGGCCGTCCTGCACCACCTCGACCCGGTGTCCGGCTCCCGCGAGCTCGCTCGGATCCTGCGACCGGGCGGTCGGGCAGCATTCTCCGAGCCACTCGGGACGAACCCCCTCGTCGTGTTCGCCCGCGAACACGTTCCCTACGCTTCCAAGCACGAACGTGGGGCCGATATCCCGCTCCGGCGAGCCGATGTCGAGGCGTGGATGGCGCCGTTCTCCGAAGGACATATCAGGGGTGTCCACCTGTTCGGCATGGTCGAGCGCCTCTTCGGGTTCGACAACCCGATCGCGCCCCTGCGCGAATACGACCGGCTTCTGTTGAAGCGCTGGCCCGGTCTCTGGCCGCTCTGTCGCTACGCGGTACTGACGCTCAGGCGTTGAGGGCGGGCGTCGTGGCGCTGTCGCCCGAGGAACCCGCCTTCGACTTCGCGCGGTGACGCGCCGCCTTGGCGCGATTGCCGCAGGTCGCCATGTCGCACCAGCGACGACGCCCCGTTCGCGAGGTGTCATAGAAGACCCACCGGCAGCGGTCGTTGTCGCAGATCCGGATCCGCTCGGGCGTACCACCGGTGAGCTCGGTGACGAGCGGGTCGCACAAGCGAGCAAGCGCGTCGTCGATCGGGTCGCCGACGTGTCGATGGTCGACCGCGACACAGCCGTCGGAGGACGGTACGAGCTCGATGACCTGACGTGCGTGCAGGGCGCGGTTGACGGTGTCGAGGGCGCCGGCCTGCGGCGGCCGATGATCGACGATCGCGTCGGACACCTCGCGCAGTGCACCGCGAACGGCATGGATGCGCGCGAGGTCTCTGGCCGCTGCACCCGGATCCTGCTCGGTCTGTAGACCGAGCCGCTGCGCGCCCTCGGCGTGGATGACGCCGCGGTCGACGAACCAGGACAGCGCGTCACCCAGGGTCGGCAGGCGCTCGAGTGGGAAACCATTTTCGAGGTCATCGGTGTTCACGAAATCGAAGGTGTCCTCGAGGTCGACGTCGTGCGCGTGATGGCCTCGAGGAGTCGGATCGGAGATCGCGATCGGGGGCAGTGATTCCATTTCGTTAACCACTTTATAGCTGTTGACAGGTTACGCGCAAGGGGCTAAAGTACGACATGTAACCGATAAGTGAGTTGAAACAGGTTACGAGTAACTGGAAAGGACGGATCATGGAAGCCATCGTCATGTTCGTCGTCCTGGTCATCGGCTTCGCCGCCTTCGACCTCAGCTCCGTCCGCTTCGGTGCGGACTCGCGGGATCAGCTGCCCGACACGCACGCTCGGTAAGCGACTTCCCGCAGACATCACCTGGAGGCACTGTGAATTCCTACTACGCCATGCTAGCTCTTGATCTCGCCGACGATCGTGCGCGCGAGGCTCGAGAGCAGCGGCTGGCGCGGCTGGCCCACGACGGCCAGAGGGATCAGCCCTCCGTCATCCGACGGGGGCTTGCCCGAGCCACCGCAGCCGTCAGTCTCGGAGCCGCGTCGATGACGCGCCGGCTCGATGAATGCGTCGCCGACGATCTCGGCCGGACGCTGGCTGTCGCCGACTGACGTCCACCACCACATCACCCAGCGCAGAGAGCGCCTGCCCCTCCCGGCAGGCGCTCTTCGATTCTCCGACGGTGGGCGCGTACCCTGCGCGCATGTCCGATCATCAGCCCGGTCCGGTCACCGCCGCGGTCTCGTGGGGCGCCGACCGCATCGACCTCTTCACCGTCGCCGACGATCGGTCCCTTGTGCATCGCTCGTTCGACGGTCGGTCGTGGTCCGAGTCGACATCGCTCGGCGGTCGGCTGGCCTCGACACCAGCGGCGACAGCCTGGGCGGTCGATGAGCTGCAGGTCTTCGCCATCTTCGACGACGGTCAGCTCTGGAACCGCTACTGGGACGGCACGTCCTGGCACGACTGGGAGTCGTTGGGCGGTGAGCTGACCGGGACGCCGGCGGCGTCATCCTGGAGCGCCGACCGCATCGACGTCTTCGCACCCGGCCTCGACGGAAGCGTCTGGCACCGCTGGTGGGACGGTTCGAGGTGGGTGCCATGGGAACAGCTCTGACGAGATAGGTCGCACGATCGGAAGCCGGCACCATCCCGTGTCCAAGGCGATCCCTGGCGAGCGTCGTCGAGGATTGAAGGTCACGCCGGTGGCTCCAACACATACCGTGTGAGCGCTGCGTCTCATCGCGGCGCCACAGACTGGTAAGGGGCGTGGAGACCGACGTCGTGGAGCGGGCCCAGCGTGGCGATCGGGCGGCCTACGGGTTGATCGCCGCCGAGATCGCGACGCGCTTCCTCGCCATCTCCCGCAGGATCCTGCGGGACCTCGATCTCGCCGAGGATGCGACGCAGCAGGCGCTGGTCGCGACGTGGCGGGATCTGCCGCGGCTCCGCGACCCGTCGCGCTTCGACGCCTGGTCGTACCGGCTCCTCGTCAACGCCTGTTACGTCGAGGGCCGGCGCCACCGCCAGTGGACTCCGAACCTCCGCCTCCTCCCGGCTCAAGAGCCGGAGGTGGGGGAGGGCTTGAACTCGATCCATGATCGGGATCAGCTCGAGCGCGGCTTCCGGCGGCTTTCCATCGACCATCGCGCGGTCGTGGTCCTCCACCACTACCTCGAGCTGTCCATCGAGGAGGTCGCCGAGACCCA
>DATNFQ010000282.1:0-13362 GCA_035606295.1 Patescibacteria group bacterium | reverse complement strand
CGTCGCGCGGGTAGGGCTGCCGGAACAGGGACCGCCAGACCGGGCTGCGCCGGATCGTCTGGTCGACCCGCTCCAGGAAACTCACCGGGCTCCTCCTGCCACGCCGGGGGTGCCGGCCAGCTGCGCATCCCGGTACGACTCCTTATAGAGCCGACCGTCGGTCGAGATCTCCTGCAACTCGAACCGCTCCATCGTAATGGCGTCGAACGGGCAGCGCTTGACGCAGAGTGCGCAGCGGATGCAGCGCTCCTCGTCGAGCACCATCGCCCCGCCCTGGTCCCAGCCGTACGCCTCCTCGAGCTCGGGCAGTAGGCCCTCCGACTTGATCGTGTTGATGTCGATCATGTGGATGACGCCCTCAGGGCAGACATCCGCGCAGGCGCCGCAGAGGACGCAGCGGAACGGGTCGAACCAGATGTTGTAGTTGCACATCAGGCAGCGCGTGGACTCGGCCACGGCGCCAGTGGCGTCGAAGCCCAGCTCGACCGGCGTGTTGAAGTTGACGATCGGGTCGGTCGAGGGCATCCGCGCCTGGAGCGGCACCATCGGGATGTGCTGGCGTGGCAGGACGTCGTACAGCTCTGGCATGTCGTGCCGCCACGAGCTCGTGATCTTGACGTTCGGGGTGACGGTCACGTCGGCACGACCAGCGAGATAGCGATCGATCGCGTAGGCAGCCTTCTTCCCGTGACCCGCGGCTTCGATGAGCGTCGTCGGGCCGGTCACGAAGTCACCGCAGGCGAAGACGCCACGGACGTTGGTCGCGTAGGTGGCCGGGTCCACCTTCACGCGACCGCGGTTGATCTCGAAGCTCGCCTCGACCGGCAGGAAGGTCAGGTCGGCTGCCTGCGACACGGCGGGGATGACGGTCTGCGCCGGGACGATGAACTCGGACCCCTCGATGGGGATCGGCGAGCGGCGGCCGGACGCATCCGGCTCGCCGAGGCGGTTGCGGATGAACTTGACACCGGTGACCTTGCCGTCCTCGCCGAGTACCTCGATCGGGCTCGCGAGGAATTCCATCCGGACGCCCTCGCGCTCGGTCTCGCCGAGCTCTTCCTCATCCACCACCAGCTCGGATCGCGTGCGGCGATAGGCGATCGTGACGTTCTCGGCGCCATGGCGAAGGCTGGTGCGTGAGCAGTCCATCGCGGTATAGCCACCGCCGATGACGACGACGTCGTTCCCGACCTCGATCTCCTGCCCGAGGTTCGCCCGCTTCATGAAGTCGACGCCGTAATCGACGCCGTCGAGCTCGGCACCCGGGATATCGAGTGCGACGGGATCCATGGCACCCGCCGTGATCGCGATCGCGTCGTAGTCGCGCTGCAGATCCTCGAACTGGATGTCCTGGCCGATCGTCGTGTCGTAGACGAACTGGACGCCGAGGCGTTCGACGAGCCGCACGTCCATCTCGATGGCCTCGCGCGGGAGGCGGAATGCGGGGACGCCGATCAGCATCGTGCCGCCGCCGTACGGCAGGCTGTCGAAGACCGTCACCTTGTAGCCCTTGACGGCCAGCTCGCGCGCGACGGCGAGACCCGACGGTCCGGCACCGACCACGGCGACCCGTTCCTCGCGCGGGGTGATCTCCGGCATCACATCGGGGATGCCCGAAGCCTCATGCCACTCGACGAGGAACCGCTTCATGGCGCGGATCGCGAGCGGCCGGTCGATGTCGCCTCGGCGGCACGCTCGCTCGCACGGCGCCGAACAGACGTAGGAGCACATCGCCGCGACCGGGTTCGGTTCCCGCGACAGGATGTACCCCTCCTCGAACCGGCCCTCGGCGGCGAGGTTGAGGTATCCGCGGCAATTGGTCCCGACCGGACAGGCTTCCTGGCACTCGATGTTGCACTGCAGCCAGGAGGCGTCGACAGGTTGGACGAGGAATTCCTGGGCGGGGTCGATGGCCAAGTCGGCGTTTGCCTTTCCGGTGGGGAGGGGCGTGACGAAGACATCGGCGGTGCGCCGACGTGCCGAATCTACCATCGGGCTCGAAGGGGCTGCAAAGCCGCGTGCGGTTGCCAGGGTGCTCGGGAACGCCGTCGAGTCGCCGGCCGAACGCTGGACGTGTGCGTGCAGGGAGGTTGACGTTCGCGTCGATCCGCAGCTACGCTGACGTGCGGGGGGACCGCCCGCGCTCGGTGAGGAGCGCGATCGGATGGAGTCGGCCACGGGGTGACAGGCACCGAGATCGCCTTCCTGGCGATAGGACTGATCCTCGGGATCACAGCGGGGGCGGCTCTTATCGCGACCCTGCGAGCGCGGACCCCGTCCACGCGTGAAGTGCGGATCACGATGGCGCCGGATGCCGTCCCGCGCCGGCGAGCGGCGACCCTGGCCAACGACGCCTTCACCGATTCGCCGGTGGCGATCGACCCGGCGAGATACGGGCCGGCAGACCGTGCAGCTTTCGCCGGGACGTCCAGCGCGAACGGGACATCTGACCGAACGCCTGTTCTGGATCCCCGGCCCGGCACGATCGTCGAACCGGCCTTCCGGCTCGTGGACCCGTCGGCGGACGGCAACGGGGCTGGCCCGACCGCCCCGAACCGCCTCGTCGTCGCCCAGGCGATGCCGGTCTCGACCGGGATCGACCCGATGTTGACGGCTCTGCGGGCGAGTGCAGCCGCGAGCGCCGAGGCGGCCCTGCGGTCGCCGGGAACGCCCGATGGTGACGGCGCCGACGGTGTCGACCGCGAGCTCGTGGCGGCAGTCGCCGTCCCGGTCGCGGTCGCCATCGCCGGGCACTCGCCGATCGACCCAGGCGGTGACGACGAGCTGCCGCCGGCCGTCGCGTCGGCGCCACGCACAGGCACGACCCCGCGAACGCGGCGTAACGCCGCCGGCGCAGCTGCCGCAGCCGCTTCTACGGCAACGGCGCCCGCGGTCATCGCACCGACGGATGCCTCGTCCGGCGGCCCGTGCGGTGACGCCCGCCGGCTCGCCGATGAACGGTGCGACTTCGCGAGTCGGGCACGCGGACAGGCGACCGAGGCGGAGGAGGCCCATCGCGCCGCGCAGCGGGCGTACGACGACCACGAGATCTCGCTGGTCAAGGCGACGTCCGACGCGGATCCGCGTGCGATCCGGGAAGCCAAGGACCAGGCGCAGGCCCGTTTCCGTGCCGCTCGAGCAGTGGCCCGCACCCAGGAGGACACCGAATCCGCCGCGCGGGACTGGCTGCACGAGATCAACCGGATCAATGCGATGAGCGCGGAAGCCAACGGGACGCTGCAGCGGCTTCGCGACGGCGCACCGGCTCTCGCCGTGCGGCTGGAGCGAGCAGGGTTGGAAGCCGACGGGGCCCGGGTCGCAGCCGAGGCCGCCGAAGCGGCGTGTGTCGCCGCGCGGCAGGCCCTCGCTGACTGCGAGGAGCGACTCTCGGCGCCGGCACCGGGGCCGACCGCCCTCGCGCCCGGCGGTGACGGTACGGATCGCGTGGCGGCAACCTCGGATTCGCTCGCCGATGCGCTGCGCGCCGGTGCCTCACCACGCATCGTCCGCCTGCTCCGCGGCGATCGCGGGGCGATGCAGGAAGCGGTCGCCGCGCTTGGCGGGGACGACCCGACGGAACGGCGGCGCTGGCAGGTCGCACTCTCCGACCTGATCGACGCGATCCTCGCCGACGCGATCGCGTCTTCCGCGCTCGAGTACCCGGCGGATCACCCGTTCTGGGGACCGTTCAACCGCTCGCAGAGCCGCGACATCACGGGGGCGCTCGCGTCGCTCGGCTATCGGTTCGACGGACTCGGCGGGTGGGTCGACGGTCGCTACCCGTCGCAGCGCGATCTGTCCCTTGCGATGGGCTACGCCGGTCTTGACCCGATGCGCATGCGCCAGTGGCCGAACGACGCCGAGACGGCCGAGCTGTTCAGTGACGTCCAGGTCGCGGCTGCCGAGCACCTTGCCGGTGCAGCCGGGGACATGACCCTGGGATCGCTTGTCGCGATGCTGGGCCGGCGAGCCGACGGTCTGACCGAGATCTGGAACGCCTGGGGCCGGGTGCGTCCGGTCCTGCTCGACGAGTCCTGACCGCCGCACCCCTACGAGGCCCGCGCGACGAGGTCCTAGCTCACCGTCTCCCGGGCCGTCTCGACATCCGCGGCCGCGTCCGAACCATCGACGAGCTCGTCGACCTCGTCCTCCTCGATCACGATCAGCCGGAGCGCCTCAGCCGCCCCCACCCCGATGGGCTCACCTTCCTCCGCGGCCCATTCGCGGATCCGCTGCTCGAGTTTCGCCGGCTCACGGATCTGGCTGGCGTGCGCGGCGAGCGCTCCGAGCTTCCTGTCGACGGTGTCGGTGATATCGATCCACGTGTCCGGCCGCTCTGACCAGAACAGGTACAGGCGTCGGACGACGTGCTTCTCGAGACCGGCCCGCGCGAGCGCCGGGAACGCCATCGGATTGCGCGCCGCCGGGTAAACGGCATCCACGGCAGCCATGCCTGCCGCTCGATGGTCGGTGTGGTTGACGCCACCACCGCGATGGAACACCGCCTCGGGATCCGTGCAGAGGACCGCATCCGGCTTGAATGTCCGGATCTCCCGGACCAGCTGCTCGCGCAACGCGAGGTCGTTGACCAGCGCGCCGTCGGGCTGGTGGAGGAACGACACGCCCTCGTAGCCGATCACATCGGCGGCGTCGCGCTGCTCGCGTTCGCGGAGCGCCGCAAGCTCGAGCGGATCGGCGAACGGATCCTCGCCGCCCTGGTCGCCGGAGGTGCAACACACGAGCCAGCCGGCCGATCCGGCATCGATCCAGCGCGCTGCCGTCCCGGCCGGACCGAAGTCCGCGTCGTCCGGGTGGCCGGCGATGACCATGAACCGCTGGGGCCGCCAGTCGTGCGGTTGCCTAGGCGAAGGATCAGTCACGGGACAGCGCCCGAGACTGCGGTGACGTCACCACACGCCGATCGTCGCGGAGTACTCTCCTTGCGGCCATGATGGCGTGCGCGTACGCTTTGCGGCCGAGGCTTCGCTCGTCTCCCCCCACGAGCGAAGCCTCTTGCATGTCTGGATACCTAGACATGCACGTGGGCTCCGCGATCACGCAGGCGCGGCTTGGAGCTCGTCGAGCGCCGCGAGGACATCCGCGGCATGACCCTCGGGCTTGACCTTCTCCCAGACTCGCGCGATGCGGCCATCGGGGTCGACGAGGAACGTCCGTCGGGCCGTGCCCATGTACGTCTTGCCGTAGTTCTGCTTCTCGACCCAGGAGCCGTACGTCTCCGACACCTGGTGGTCTTCGTCGGCGAGCAGCGTGAACGGCAGCCCGAACTTCTCGGTGAACTTCCGCTTGCTGATGGCGCCTTGGGGACTGATGCCCCAGACGTCCGCGCCTCGCTCCGTGATCGTGTCGTTGGCGTCGCGGAACTCGCACGCCTCGACGGTGCAGCCGGGCGTGTCGTCCTTCGGATAGAAGTAGAGGATGGTCCAGCGTCCTCGCTGATCCGCGAGGTCGTGGATACTGCCCGTCGCATCGGGCAGGGCGACCCGCGGGGCGGTGTCGCCGACGGCCGGGATGCTCATCCTGAGAGCGTAGCAGGGGACTCCACGATGAGCAGACGACCGGCGGTCAGCTGCACGACCGCAGGCACCTCGGTCCGTCGATTCGAGAGCCCACGCGAGCGACCGAGAGATAGGGTCTCGCCCCTGAGCGGATAGGCGAGTCCCGCGGTCGTGACAGCGATCGCGTCGGCGCCCACGGGCAACAGCGTGACGAGGTCGTCGACATGGCCGTCGAGCTCGACCGAGCCGGGACCGATGAGCCGCACCCGTGCGTCGGCAGAGATCAGCCGCACGTCGATCCCGCGCAACTCCGGGAGGGCCAGGAGGGCAAGGTTGGCGAGGGCATGGTCGAGGCGCGGGCCGCCGAGCGCGCCAAGGATGACGATCGAGACCGGTCGCCGGTCGAGGGCAGCTCGTACGGCGAGCTCGGTATCCGACTCGTTCTTGTCGACCGGGGCCCGGTCGACCGGCACGCCCTGGGCGATCAGCGCCGCGACACCCGCGTCGCCGAGCGAATCGCCGTCGCCGACCCACTGATCCATCGTCAACCGCAGCGGGCCCGCGTGCCGGGCACCACCATCCGCCGCGATGACGAACGGTGCTGTTGCAGCCCAGCGCGGCCACGCCGCATCGATGGCGTCGCGCGCACCCACGACGCCGTCGGCGAGGACGATGGCTTGCTCGACTCGGATGGGCCACACCATGGCAGCGATGCTAGCGGGAGCGCCGATGGCCGATGCTAGACTCCCGCCGTGCCAGCCCCGATCGACCACCCCGCCGTCCGCCGCGTCCTGACCGCCGCCGAGCGGAAGGGCGTCGATCTCGAGATCGTCGTCTTCGACGAGTCCACCCACACGGCGGAACAGGCTGCCGCTGCTGTCGGCGGCGAGCTCGGTCAGATCGTCAAATCGCTGGTGTTCGTGGCGCCGTCCGACGGCGGCCCAGAACCCATCGTGTGCCTCGTGTCAGGCCAGAATCGCGTCGACGTCGCGCGGCTCGCCGCGGTCACCGGTGAGCCGGACATCCGGCGCGCGACCGCGCGGGAGGCCAACGAGCTCGTCGGGTTCACGATCGGCGGTATCCCGCCGATCGGTTTCGAACGCGCGGTGCGCGTGATCATGGATCCCGACCTCGGTCGTTATACGACGGTATGGGCCGCGGCGGGCCTGCCGACCGCGGTGTTCGAGGTACCACCGGCCACGTTGCGCACGCTTGCCAATGCCACGGTCGCGCCGATCAGCGAGGAGCGTCGCCAGGCCGACGTCGAGGCGGATGCCGCACGCGTGGCAGCCGCCGCGGAGGCCCCAGCAGCGACCGCAGACGCCGCGACACCTGCCGTGGCCGAGTCCGAGCCGACAGCGGACGCTGGCTCCGACGACGGCTCGACCGCGACCCCGCTCGCCCCGACGGGGGCGTGACCGGGACGACCGGGTCGGGCCGCGTGGCTGCCGAGCCGCGCAACGCGACGATCACGTATCCCGGCGGCCTGCGGGCCCGATGGCGCTGGGCCGGCAGCGGCGAGGCAGCAGCCGTGTTCGCCCTGAGCGAATCCGGTGGGAGCTTGCTCGACCTCGGGCCGCACGTCAGCACCGATCCCGACGCCCTCTGCCGAGCCGAGCTCCGCCTCGACGGGCCGCGCGGCTCCTGGTCCGCGCGGTTCGCATCGACGATCTCGGATCAGCCGCGCGCGGCCTATTGGGATACGGAGGCACTGCTCGTCGTGTCCTACGGCTTCCACACGTACGGGCTCGAGGCGATGGCCGGCGACCTCCGCTGGGAACATCGCTCGGCGACGCCGATCATCGGGTTGTTCGGCTCGCCACGCCTGCGGCATGTCCTCGTCCAGGCCGAGATCGAAACCTTCGCGCTGGAAGCCGACGGCACGGTCGCCTGGCGCGTGGCGCATTCAGATGTCGTGACCGCCGCCGAGCTGATCGGGGGTCGCCTCGTGCTGACCGGGTTCGATGGTCAGGTCAACGCGCTCGATCCTGCGACCGGACGAAGCGCGGTCTGATCGGGAGGCTCGGACACCGTCGCTGTGGATGGGTCGTGGATAAATCGGGCGGCGACGCGATATTCGTGGATACGAGCCGTTGACCCGCTGGCCCTCGCGCCCGTAGCGTACGTATCAGCCCGGAGGGGCCGAACGATACTAACGGCGGCGATCGCATCAACGCCCACGTGTCGTGGAGGTTCCTTCGGGCCCTTCCATGTCTGGGGCACGCTCGCCGGCTGAAGGCGATCAGCGGCTATAGTCGCCGCCGTGACTCCCCTCCTCCCGATCGTCGTCGGCGTGCTCGCGCTCGCCCTCGGGGTGATCATCCTGCGCTCGTTCGGGATGCGTTTCCGCGTCGGACAGATCCTCGCCGTCGCGCCGGTGGTGTCGATCGCCGAGGCCCGGGCGCTCGCCGATGGGCCGCCGCGCTACGTCGCGATCCAGGGTCGCATCGACGCCGCCGACGAATTCGAGGACGAGGCCCATCGACCGCTGGTGCTGCGACGTGTCCGGATGCAGCTCGGCGGCCGGGGTGGCTGGCGGACGATCGACGAACAGCGCGAGGCAGTCGACTTCGAGTTGCGCGAAGGCCTGGACGGGATCGCCATCGACCATGCGGCGTTGGACGACGGGCTCGTCGTCCTGCCGAGGGAGTCGACCGGTACGGTCGCCGACGCCCCCGACCGAGCCCCGGCGGGGACGCCGGCATCCACACCGCTTCGGCTGCGGATCGACCTGGTCTCGTCGGTCGAGCACGCGATCGTGGCCGGAGTGCCCTCTGTCGATCCTTCGGACGGGACGGTCCGCATGACGGCTGGTCTCGGCCGGCCGCTGATCCTCACGACCCTCGCACGTGACGAGGCGATGCGGGTCCTCGCCGGGGATGCGCCACGCCGGCCGTTCTATGCGGTGGTCGCGATGGCCATCGGCGTGATCAGCCTCGCGGTCGGCATCCTCTGGGCTATCGCCGGGGCCGTGACGGGATCCGCGCTCGCAGCCTCACCCGTGCCGAGTGCTGTCGTCGGTGGCGATCCGCGCAGCAGCGGCCAGGGCCCGGGTCTCGTCGGCGACCCGCTGACGGCCGTCGTGTTGGTGCTGGTCATCGGCATCGGGGCCGCCCTCGCGACGGTTGCGTATGTTCGGATGACGGGCGGCCGGCGCACTTGAAGGAACGCCGGGACCTTCGGACTATTGGCAAGAACTGTTAGAACAGTAGCCTGAGGCTCGTGGACTTCACAGTTCTTCCATAGACGGCGATGACCGCACAACTGCCACCTCGCCCCATCGACGCGACGCTGACCGTCACCAAAGCGGCGCGGCTTCTCGGCGTGCATCCGAATACGGTGCGCGCGTGGAGCGATGCCGGTCGACTCCGCTTCTACCGCATCAATCCGCGCGGCGACCGACGCTATCGTCTCGGCGACCTGCAGCGGTTCCTCGCGGTCGCTGAACGGGGAGCCGTCGCTCCCCCGCGGAGCGCATCGGCCATCGGGCGGCGCGGATTCGTGGCCCGCGACCACGAAGGGCGGCTCGATGCGTTCCAACTCGAGACCGACGACACGATCCGCCACCGGCGCGATCTCGCCTTGCTCGATGCGATCGCCCGAGAACCATTCGGCCAGACGACGATCCAGGAAGACCTCGATCGCGTGGCCGCGCAGCTGCGCGCGACCTCGGACCGGTCGCTCGTCGCGATCTGGGAGCGCCGCGGGGACCGACTCGCACCGATCTCGGTCGCCGTGCCGCTCGGCGAGCCAGCCCCGCGACTCCTCGAACTACCCAGCGGCTTCGGCGTGCTCGGCCAGGCCATCGATTTCGCGACGTCCCGAGCGCGGCGAGGACCCGACGAGGCGCCCGGCGCCTCGGCCGTCGTCGCTGGCGGCAGCGACCGGGTCACGACGACGGTCCTGCCCGGTGACCGCGAAGAGCTCGCCGCGGCCATCCCGGGGCGCGACGGCCCGTGGGGTGCGTTGCTCGTCGTCGCCGGACCCGGCGAGCGATTCGATCCTGCCGACCGCGACCTCACCACGGTCGTGGCCGACGCGCTCGGTGCCATCGTCGGTGTCGTCCGGCGTGAGGAGGACGTCGCCCACCTTCTCCATCGAGCCGAGGCGCTTCGGCGCGTCGCAGCCGACATCGGCAGTGGGCTCGACCTCGACCGCATCCTCGCTGACCTCGTTGGTCACGCGATGGTCCTCTTCGATGGTGACCGCGCGGCCGTCTTCCTCCGCCAGGCCGACGGCAAGGTGACGGCAGAGGTCACGCGCGGCCTCTCCTCCGAATACGCCTCGGCCGTCCGTGACTTCCCCGAACGATCCTTGCCGGCCGCTGCGATCGCCGCGCGACGACCGCTCTACGCGACGAACTATCGCGACGATCCGCGCGGGATCGGGATCCGAGCAGCGGTCGTCCAGGAGGGCTACGACACGATCTGCACGGCGCCGCTCCTCGACGGCGACCAGGTGCTCGGGTTGTTGAACGTCTACCACGACGAACGGCATGAGTGGTCGACCGACGAGCTCGAGACGGTCGCGGCCCTCGCGACGCAGGCGAGCGTTGCGATCCGGACGGCCCAGAACTTCGATCAGATGGCGACATGGACCGCGCAGCTCCAGTCGATCCAGCAGCTGGGAGCACGGCTCAACCACCTCTCGAACGTCGGGGAGATCGGGCTCGCCATCGGCACCGAGCTTCGCCAGCTCATCGACTACCACAACGTTCGCGTCTACCGACGCTACGGCGATGACCTGATCCCTGTGGCGTTCCGAGGCCAAGTCGGCGAGTACACCGATGAGACGCCCGAGCAGCTGCGCGTCAAGGTCGGCGAGGGGATAACGGGCTGGGTCGCGCAGCACCGCATCGCGCAGTACCTGGCCGATGCGAGCGCCGATCCGCGCGCCAACACGATCCCCGGCACCGAGGACGACCTCGACGAATCGATGCTGCTCGCGCCGATGATGTTCGAGGACGACGTGCTCGGGGTGCTCGTGCTCTCGAAGCTCGGCCTCCACCAGTTCAGCGACGACGACCTGCGGCTGCTCGTGATCTACGCGAGCTTCGCGGCGCAGGCGATGGCCAACGCCGACGCCACCGAGCGGCTGCGCGAGCAGTCAGCCGCTCTCGAACAGCAGTTGCTCAGCCAGCGGGCACTGCTCCAGATCACCGAGTCGATCCTCACCACGCTCGACGGACGTGCGGTCCTCGAGGGCATCACCGATCGCCTCGGCGGACTCATCGCCTGCGACAACGTCGCGATCGAAGTCCTCGACCCGGTGACCGGTCTCCTCAACCCGGTCACGGCTCGCGGTGTCCACGCCGATCGCTACATGGAGCCGTGGGAACCGGGCGAGACCGGGGTGGCGACGTGGGTCGTCGACCACAACGAACCCATCTACATCGACGACGAGCGCCACGACCCGCGGGTCAACCATTTCCGTGGCCCCGATGCCGACGACGCGTCGATGGATGGCAGTCTTATCGTCGTTCCCCTGCGCGGTCGGTCGGGCGCGATCGGCGTCCTGACGATGGAGCGCCTCGGGGTCGGCAACACGTTCACGGCCGAGGAGTTCGATCTCGTCCAGCTGTTCGCCGCGCAGGTGTCGATCGCCCTCCAGAACGCCGAGGTCTACCGCGCGATCGAGATCCGCGCGCAGACCGACGGGCTGACCGGGCTCCTGAACCACGCCACGTTCGAGGACCAGCTCGAGCGCGCCGTCCGGGACGGCGCGCCGTTCGGCCTGATCATGGTCGACCTCGACGATTTCCGCGGCATCAACAACTCGATGGGCCACCAGGCGGGCGACGGGGAGCTGCGGCGGATCGCCAATGCCTTGACCCTCTCAGGTCGCGAGAGCGACCTGGTCTTCCGCTATGGCGGTGACGAGTTCGCGTTCCTCCTGCCGGGCGCCGATGCCGCAGGTGCGCGTCGCCTCGCCGAGCGGGCCTGTGCCGCAGTCCGGGGTCTGGGCGGTCCCGTGACGGCGTCGGTCGGCGTCGCCACGTTCCCGATCGATGGATCGACGTCCGCGGATGTCCTGGTCGCCGCCGACCGTGCCTGTTTCGTGGCGAAACGCGCTGGTCGTGATCGCGTCGCCACCGCGGCCGAGGGCCTGGCGCTCGCTGCCGAGTTCCGCCCGCAGGCACCGACGCCGGTCGACTCCGAGGTCGAAACGGCGAGCTGATCGTTCGGCAACGACTCTCATGCAGCGTCAGCCCGAACCGCCGACCATGCGTCCATGACGACCCAACGGATCGGGTGGCTCGCAGCAGCAGGGATGACGCTCATCGTCGCCGTCGGCGCGTGCATCCCGGCAGGTGTCAGGATCCCGGCGAGCACGCCGGGAAACGAGTCGACCCCTCCGAGCGCCGATGCCGCCGCCACGTCGCCGTCGCCGTCGGGTCCGTCCGCCAGACCCTCGTTCACCTATCCCACGCCGACGCCGCTCCCGACCTTCCTCGTGTATACGGTCCGATCCGGCGACACCCTGACCTCGATCGCTCGCGAACAGGGCACGACAGCACGGAGCATCGCGTTCTGGAACCGACAGCGCTACCCGTCGCTCGACCCCGATTCGCCGCGCTACGCCCCGAATCGGATCGAGGTCGGCTGGGAGTTGCTCCTCGTTCCGAACGTCGAGCTCGACCCAGAGGACCTTCCCGAGCCGTCGCCGTCGGAGTCAGCCTCCCCATCGACGTCGCCGTCGGCGTCGCCAGCCGCCTCGGGCTAGGGCGCTACGCGCCGGCGAGCGCCAGGAGGAACGGGAACACGTATAGCTTCGACGTGATCCCCATGAACCCCAGGATCGAGATGATCACGAGGAGCGCGGTGAACCCGAGCAGCACCAACCGGTCCTGCATGTCGTAACGAAGCTCGCGCAGCCACGACCGACGACCCGTCCCGAAGGCGCGCAGGTCCATCGCGTCGATGGTGTCCTCCGCGCCCGCGATCGCGTTCACGACGGTCGGCACGACGACCGGGGTCGAGCGCCGGACCCGGGACAGGAACCCCGCCGCTCCTCCCGACCAGTCGAACCCACGGATGCGCTGTGCGTCGACGGTCGTCTGGAAATCCGCCGCGAGGGACGGCAGGAAGCGGAACGTCAGGTCGAGACCGAACGCGAACTTCTCCGGGACCCCGAGTCGCCGGAAGGCCACGCCGAAGTCGGATGGCGCGATCGCGAAGGCCACCGGGAATCCGATGGTCGCCATCGTCAGGTAGCGGGTGAACTGGGTGACCGCCAGGCTCAGTGACTCGGCGGTGACCGGTGTGCCGAGGAGCGGCACCGTGAACAGGAGGTGGCCGTCGCCGGGCGGTAGCCCTTCGACGAAACCATCGGAGAAGACGAACAGGTTCACCGAGACGAGCAGACCGATGAACACGAACACGAACGCCCAGTTCCGCCGGATGGTCGCCCACTCGATCCCTGCCGACCGGTAGTACACGATCGCGATCGCCAGCAGGAGCAGGACGACGCGCTCGTCCCAGACCTGCAGGACGGTGAAGATGAAGAGGGCGACGACGAGGATCAGGACGCGGGGATCGCGACGGGCAAGCCACGATCCCCGGCCCAGATACCGCGGGGCGATGTTCACAGGACGGCCCCGCGGCGCGAGAGGCTAGCGGCCCAGCTGGGCCTTCACCGGCTCCCAGGCGTAGACCAGGATCGGCACGAGGATGATCGTCCCGATGAGGTCGCCGACGATGACCGGGATATACAGCGTCGAAAGGATCGTCGCCGGATCCATGCCTTGCAGGATCGCGTCCGTGAACACGAACAGGAACCCGATCACGACCCCGATCGAGCCAGCGACCGCGCCGCCGATGGCGCGATCACGGAGCGACCCGTTGGT
>DATNFQ010000281.1:0-2453 GCA_035606295.1 Patescibacteria group bacterium | reverse complement strand
AGGACCGCGACGATGACGGGATACGTGTAGACCAACACACCGGCGAGCGCCGCAGGAACCGTCTCGAGGCCGGCGTAGTACGTCCCCGCATTCCCGGTGAACAAGGCACCGAGCGCCAGCGCGACGAGGAGCGCACGTCGCGGCAGTCGTCCCAGCGACGCTCGTCGCTCGGCTGAGACGAAGACCCACGCCCAACCGAGGAGCGCCCCGACGAGAAACCGCCATTGGACGAGTGTCAGCCAGTCGATCCCGGTGTCGTAGATCGGCCGCGCCAACACGCTGCCGGTCGCGTATCCGGCAGCCGAAACGACGATCAGTCCGATACCCGTGGCGGTCCGCCGGTCCATGGCGCCGGAGGCTAGCAGCCCGCGCGGCGACCGTGCCGGCCGCGCCCGGCACACGCGGGGACGGACTACACTCTGAGCGTGACCGACCTCACCGAGGGCGCGGTCGCCCGTCGCGTCCCGACACTGACCGATGAGCGGCTTCGCGTGCTCAGCCGACGCCAACCCGTGACCGTCTCGCCGGGCACGTCCCTGGCGGAATGCGTCCGTGCGATCCAGCGCACGGGCACGGGCGATTCGGTCTTCGTGTGCGACCACGCAGGCGCGCTTCTGGGCGTGCTGACGGAGCGCGACATCTTCGCGCGGATCGTGGTCGGCCATGTGGACTTGTCGGGGCCGGTCGAGTCGCTCATGACGACCGAACCGCGGACGCTCGATCTCGACCAGACCATCCGGGACGCGATCGACCTGATGCAGACGGGCCGGTATCGGAACGTCCCGGTCGTCGACGAGGGAGGCCGACTGGTCGGCGTGATCCGACAGGTCGACATCATCAAGTACCTCGCGGAATCGTTCCCGGAGGAGCTGCTCAACCTTCCGCCACGACCGCACCAGAAGATGAGGCAGCCCGAAGGCGGATGACCACGACGAAGGAGCACGAACTCCCCGTCCAGGAACTCGAGCGAGTCACGATCAGGTTCGCCGGCGACTCCGGCGACGGTATGCAGCTCACCGGCACCCAGTTCACCCGGACCGCAGCGGTCTTCGGCAACGACATCAGCACGCTGCCCGACTTCCCTGCGGAGATCCGGGCGCCGGCAGGTTCGCTACCGGGCGTCAGCGGCTTCCAGATCAGCTTCAGTTCGACGGATATCCACACGCCCGGAGATCAACCCGACGTCCTCGTCGCGATGAACCCGGCGGCGCTCAAGACCAACATCGGTGAGCTGCCGGCTGGTGGCGCGTTGATCGTCAACAGCGATGCGTTCACCCAGGCCAATCTCAACAAGGCCGCCTACGCGTCGAACCCACTGACCGACGGGTCCTTGAAGTCGTTCACGGTCTTCGAGATCCCGATCTCGACCCTGAACGAGCGCTCGCTCGACGGGCTCGACATGACGACCAAGCAGAAGGACCTCACGAAGAACTTCTTCGCGCTCGGGCTGATGTTCTGGCTCTACGAGCGGAGCATGGAGCCGACCCTCCACTGGATCGACTCGAAGTTCTCGGCCCGACCAGTCATCGCCGACGCGAACAAGCGTGCGCTCAAGGCCGGCTACGCCTACGGCGAGACGACCGAGATGTTCCACACCCACTACCGCGTGCGACCGGCGCACCTGCCGCCCGGCACGTACCGGAACATCACTGGCAATGAGGCAACGGCGCTCGGTTTCCTCTCCGCGTCCAAGCTCGCCGGCCGGCCGCTGTTCTACGGCTCCTATCCGATCACCCCGGCCTCGGACATCCTCCACCAGCTTTCCGGTTACAAGACCTTTGGCGTCAAGACCTTCCAGGCCGAGGACGAGATCGCCGCGATCGGTGCGGCGATCGGCGCGAGCTACGGTGGCGCGCTCGGTCTGACCGCGAGCTCCGGGCCTGGGATCGCGCTCAAGAGCGAGGCGATGGGCCTTGCCGTCATGGTCGAGCTCCCGCTCGTCGTCATCGACGTCCAGCGCGCCGGTCCCTCGACCGGCATGCCGACCAAGAACGAGCAGGCCGACCTCCTGCAGGTCATGTTCGGTCGCAATTCGGACTCACCGCTTCCGATCGTCGCCCCGGCGACGCCCGGCGAATGCTTCGACTACGCGATCGAGGCCTGGCGGCTCGCGCTCAAGTACATGACGCCGGTCGTGTACCTGTCCGATGCGTTCCTCGCGACCGGATCGGAGCCGTGGCGGATCCCGTCGACGGCCGATCTACCGTCGATCGGTGTCCCCAATGCCACGAAGGGCGACGGCCCGTTCTACCCGTACCTGCGCGACCCCGACACGCTCGCGCGACCGTGGGCCGTTCCGGGCACGGCCGGTCTCGAGCATCGGATCGGCGGCCTCGAGAAGGCCGATGTCACGGGCAACGTCAGTTACGACCCGGAAAACCACCACCGGATGCAGATGCTGCGCGCCGCGAAGGTCGCCGGGATCGCCGACGACATCGCGCCGCTCGAGGTGT
>DATNFQ010000280.1:0-17105 GCA_035606295.1 Patescibacteria group bacterium | reverse complement strand
GAAGTCCGAGGAACTCGACCCCGTTGTCGCGGAGCCGCCGGACCGTCCCGACGATGTCCTCGGTCCGGAGGGCGATGTGCTGGCAGCCTGGTGAGCGATACCAGTCGAGATACTCCTGGATCTGACTCTTCTTCTTGCCGGTCGCGGGCTCGTTGATCGGGAACTTGATCCTGCCGTTCCCGTTGGTCATGACCTTCGACATCAGCGCGCTGAATTCCGTGTGGATGACCTTGTCGTCGTAGTGGATCAGCTGCGCGAACCCGAGGACGTCGCGGTAGAAGTCGACGAACGAGTCCATCTGTCCGAGCGCGACGTTGCCGACGCAGTGATCGACCTCGAGCAGGCTCAGCCCTCCCGCGGCGGCCGGCGGCGACTTCACCTTTCGATAGCCGGGCGCGAAGACGCCGTGGTAGTCGCCGCGGTCGATGAAGGAGTGGAGGACCTCGCCGTACGTCCGGATCGACGCCTTGCGCAGCGTCCCGTCATCGCCGCCGTCGATCTCGGTGGGTTCCAGGGCAGACACGGCGCCGCGTGAGGTCGTCTCGCGCCACGCCGACGCCACGTCGGCGACGCGGAAGGCGATGTCGTGGACGCCGTCGCCGTGCTCGCGGACGTGCTCGGCGATCTCGCCGTCCGGGGTGAGCGGCGCCGTGAACACGAACCGGATGTCGCTCTGGACCATGACGTAGCTCGCCCGGTCGCGGACCTTGGTCTCAAGGCCACTGAACGCTACAGGCGTGAATCCCCAGAGGGCTCGGTAGTAAGCAGCCGCCTGACGGGCGTTCCCGACCCAGAACTCGACGTGGTCGATGCCGTCGAGCGGCAGGAAATCGGCCGCTTTTGCGTAAGCGTCCGCGTCGACCCGGGCGCCGGCCTGGTTGGCCGCACCCCGCGACAGCGTCTCGGTCATCGCGCTACTCCGCTGCATGCGCGTCCGGCCTCGTACGCCGCAGGGCGTCGAGGCGTGATCAGTGCCGCCATCGTACGCCCGGCGTGCCACACTGGCGGCATGGATGACGTCGAACGCATCGCGGCCGCGCGACGGGGATATGCGGACCTCGCCCCCCGCGTGATGGCGGGCGAGCCGTGGCAGCTCGCGGAGGATTACGGGACCGGCCCGGAGGCCTCGTGGGGACCGCGCGAGGTGCTCGCACACGTCGAGGAGATGCTGCCGTTCTGGCTCGGCGAGATGGAACGCGTGATCGACGGGGATGGCACCACTCCGAAGTCGTTCGGTCGGACGGCCGACGACCCGGTCCGGCTTGGGATCATCGACCGTGATCGAAGCCTCCCGCTGCGCGTGCTGTTCCAGCGCGTCGATGACGGCCTGCGCGCCTGGCAGGAGCGGCTCCCCACGCTGACCGACGCGGAGCGGTCTCGGATCGGGGTCCATCCGCGGCTCGGTGAGATGCCGGCGCCCGCGATCCTCGATCGGTTCATCACCGGTCACGCCGAGGACCACATCGGCCAGTTGAACGACATCCTCGCCACGCGGGGCTGACGCCGGGCGACTGTGTTCGTCCTCATCGCGATACCGATCGGGGTCCTCGTCGGGCTGCTCACCGGCGGCCGCATCGAGCGGCTCTCGCATTGGCAGTTCCATTGGGCGTGGCTGGCCGTGGCCGGTCTCGCGATCCAGGTCGTGCTGTTCTCGACATCGGTCGCCGACGCGTTCCCACCCGGCGTCGGTGCGGCGATCTACGTCGCCTCGACGGGGATGGTCCTCATCGCGGTGTGGCGGAACCTCGCCGTTCCGGGTCTCGCTGTCGTCGCCATCGGCGCGATCTCGAACCTCGCCGCGGTCGTCGCGAACGGCGGAGTGATGCCGACGACCGTGGAGGCGTTGCGTACCGCGGGGCTCGCGAGCGACGCAGGCTTCTCGAACAGCGCGGTCCTCGTGGACCCGGCGCTGGCGCCCCTGACCGACATCTTCGCGATCCCAGCCGCGTTTCCCCTCGCCAACGTCTTCAGCATCGGCGACGTGCTCATCGCGGTCGGTCTGGCCGTCACGATCGCGCTCGGGATGCGGCGCGACTATCCGAGGGCGGATACGGCCTGACCCTCCCAGGACTCCCGCGACGGCCCGCTGGTGCATCCGCGCACCCCGTTCCGCTCGACCCATACCCGACCGGTACTGATGGCCTATGGCTGTCGCACGCAGGCCCCACGTACGTTGCTGACCGGGAACACCGTCCGTTCCCGACATCATCCACGAGAAGGGACCACGATGAAGAACATCATCAAGTCGGGGACCTTCCGGACGCTCATGCTCCTGTCCGCGCTCGCCAGCTCCGGCCTCGTGCTGGAGGCGGCGCGCCGCTGGTAGTTCGACTTCCGGATCGTCCCGGCAGCCGGCATCGCGCCGGCTCCGACGAAACCAGAACGGCCGTCCGTTTCGGACGGCCGTTTCGATTCCCCTCGGGGCAGCCTCCCCGCCAGCTAGCGCCCCTCCCCGTCGGGCGGCATGTGCGTCGTGATGAACCGGTAGATGCGCTCGAACGCGTCGCGCCGGTTCTCGCGGCGCTCCCAGCCGTGCGCCTCCTCGTCGTACCAGTGGACCTCGTAGGTCTTGTCCTCGATCTCAAGGGCCTCGACCATCCGCTCGGTCATCAGCGGTACGACACGCTTGTCCTTCGCCCGTGGAGGATCAGCACGGGCGCCTCGATCCGCTCGGCGCGGTAGACCGGCGAGCCACGCTGATACGCCTCGGCTCGCGCCGGATCGTCGGGCCCACCCATCATCTTGTGCAGATCGAGCCTGCCCACGCGGTCACCATGCCGATAGCTCTCGGCGATCTCGGAGTCGCCATAGAGGTCGACGCCGACCGACCATAGGGTCGGCTCCTCGACGAGCGATGTCAGGACCATGTAGCCGCCGTACGAGCCGCCCCAGATCCCGAACCGTCCATCGGACCACGGCTGTTCGGCGGCCCAGCGTGCGGCGTCGACCATGTCCTGCGTGTCGGCATGACCCCACTCGCCGTGGTTGCCTTGCCGGAAGGCTCGGCCGTAGCCCGTGGAGCCCCGGAAGTCGACGTCGAGGAACGCGTATCCGGCGTTGGCGAGCAGGAGCTTGAACGGCTGGAAGATCCGGTACGCCTGCCAGGTCGGACCACCGTGCGGGTAGAGGACGGTCGCGACCCTCCGACCCCCGCGCTTCCCCGTCGCCGTCGCGGGTCGCCACAACGTTCCCTCGATGCGCAGCCCGTCACGGGCCGTGAAGACGACGCGCTCGCCGCTCGGGACGCGCGAGCCGGAGAGCGCCGCCGCGAGGACCGCGGGCATCGAGTTCGTGATCTGGCGCGGCCGCGAACCATCCGGCGCGACACCAGGCACGGGCAGCAGCCACAGGTCCTGTGGTCGGCGCTCGCTCTCACCGATCGCGGCCACCCAGCCCGAATCCGGCAGCCAGCCCACAGCACGCCACACGCCGTCCCACGGCACGATCCTGGTCGCCTTGGTCGACGCGCTGAGCGTCCGTGGCGTCTTCGGCGGTCGGCCGCGACCGCGCTTCGGCGGGCGTCCGGCCAGCTCGCGGACGAAGAGGTCGACAAGACCGTCGCGGACCTCGACATGGACCACGCGCCGCCCGTCAGGTGAGGGCAGCGCTACGAAGCCGTAGCCACCGGAAGGTTCGCCGTGCTCTCGGTCGCCGTCGGTGAGGGCGATCCGATCCCGACCGTCGGCGGAACGTCGGATGACCTGGAACCAGCCGTCCTCGTCGCTCACGTAGACCAGCGAGCCGTCGGGCGCCCACCTGGCGCCCGTGTCGTGGCTGTGGGCCCCCGCGACGATCTGGCTCTCGCCGCTCGCTGCGTCCACGAGGGCGATCTGCGATGTCGTCAGGTCGTCGAGCGCCTGTTGCCCCGTCACGGCGAGCTGGGTCCCGTCGGGTGACCACGCCAGCCCGTCGGCATCGATCCCGACGCGCGTCAACGGCGTCGCGACCGGGGCTCGTGGATCGCGTTGCGGGCGACCCCGCCGCGGCACGGGCGCATCGATCAGCCAGACCTGACTCCATCCGCGGCGTCGTGAGATGAACGCGAGGCGGCGGCCATCCGGCGACCACCGCGGGTCGCGACCACCACCCGGCTTCGCGACGACCCTCGTCAGGCGCGACCCGTCGGCCTCGACGATCCAGATCTCGTCCTCCCGGACGAACGCGAGACGCCGGCCGTCCGGCGACCACTGCGGGTCGCTGACCGCCTTGTCGGACGCCGTCACCTGGACCGGGGGCGTCCCGGTGCCGCGGAGGGACAGCGTGAAGAGCTGACGACTCCCCGCGGCTTCGGCGGTATACGCGACGACACGGTCGCGCGGATGGATGCGGAACTCCCGGGGCGAATCGACGGCGACGATGGCCTCGATCGTGAGCCCCGAACCGCCGGTGGCCGGGGCCTGGGTCGACTCGTCGGCCATCAGCCGGCCGGCCAGGCGGTCGCGACGCACCAACGGCCGGCCATCGCGAGGTGCTTGCGCACATGGCCGTGATGGCAGTCGTACACCCAACTCCACCCGTCGGGGGAGCGAAGCTCTTCCAGGCTCATGGAGTCGGCCGCGGCGAGCAACCGGGCGTGCGCGGCGTCGTAGCGCTCGAGCGTGACGGCCGGCGACTCGTGACGTCGCTCCGCCACGTGGCGCTCATTCCAGGCATCCACGCCCTCCTCGGGATCGGACAACCAGACACCGGAGTCGTGGTAGACGTCGATCGCCCGGGCACCCTCGTCCATCCAGTCGGCGAGGTGCGCGACGTGGTCGCGCAACGTCCACCCAGGCGTTACCTCCCCCGCCAGCCAGTGCTCGGCCACGAGCGGCCGCACGAGATCGTCGAAGAGCACGTCGACCGCACCGATGTCGGCAGCCAGTCCTGCGTGGTCGGCCGGCCGTGGGTCGGCGATGAACGGATCGCCGTCGACCTGCCGATCACGAAGCCGATCCGCCCAGGGGTCGATGATCGTCAGGTGATCGAGGTAGTGACCGTGCAGGGTCATGTAGACCCAGCCCCAGGCGTCGTCGCCGCGCAGCTGCTCGAGTGTCAGCCGGTGCGCCGCGTCGAGCAGGCGTGGCCTGGCGGCTCGCAGCCGCGCCAGGATCGCCGCCCGCGGCATCGTCGTCCACGGCGCTCGGCGACGTTCGTTGAAGCGGTCGAAGTCACCACCGTCGTAATCGTCGTCGGACGGCCACCGACCGGACTGCGATGCCGTGCCGATGTAGTCGATGGCGAGCTCCTGCCAGTCCGCGAGATGACCGACGTGCTCCGCGAGCGACCAGTCGGGTCCGCCCGCGTCCGACGGCGCGGCACCGGGTAGATGCCAGGCCGCCTCATCGAGCCCCGCCCACGCCGCGAGTAGCCGATCCCACAGTGCCGCTTCGTCCGCCCAGACGTCGCGCGTCGACGCGCGAAGATCGAGGTTGCGCAGATCGCCGAGCGGCGCGCGGCGAAGGTCCACCGCGGTCGAGACCGGCTTCGTCGCCCCGGGGCTCCCGGTCACGATGACGGCCGCGCGGGGCCGTCGCCCGGCTCGAGCCGCGCTTCGAGCTGATCACCGAGCTCGACCGTCCGCCGGAACGCCGCCCAGACCGCCTCCGAGAGCACCGTCCTGAGCCGCCCGCCTTCGAGCTCATGGAGCGCGGCGGCCGATGTGCCACCAGGCGACGTGACCATGTTGCGCAGCTCGGCCGGGTGCATGCCGGACTGTCGCGCGAACAGCGTCGAGCCCTCCAGGGTCTCGATCACGAGGTCATGGGCGATATGACGTGGGAAGCCGAGGTGGACGGCCGCGTCGATGAGCGCCTCCATGACGAGGAACACGTAGGTCGGCCCGGTGCCACTCACGGCAGTCGCCATCGCGACCATCTTCTCGTCATCGACCTCGAGCTGGTGGCCGAGCGCGCCGAGCAGCGCCGCCGCCTGGGCGCGCTGTTCGTCGGTCGTGGCCGGCGTCGCGTACCAGACCGACACGCCCTTGCCGAGCCGTGCCGGCGTGTTCGGCATGCTTCGAACGACCTGATCGTGACCGAGGATCCCCGTCAAAGCCTTGGTCGTGGCACCCGCGAGGACGCTGAGGACCAGTTGTCCGCGACGAAGCTGCGGCCCGATGTCTCGTCCGACCCGCTCGAGCATCTGCGGCTTGATCCCAAGGAGGATCACGTCGGCGTCGCGGACCGCGTCGGCATTCGCGGCGACGGTGCGGATCCCGTACTCGCGCTCGAGCGCTTCCCGGCGCTCAGCGCGCGGGTGGCTGGCGACGACGCGATCGGGCGCGACCAGGCCGTCACGGAGCAGGCCAGCGATCATCGCCTCGGCCATCACCCCGGAACCGACGGTCGCGATCGTGGCATTGGAGAGGGGCGGCACGGCGGGAGTATAGCCACGGGTCTCGTTCGCGCCGGCAGCGTCCCGTGGCGTGTTCGGTCGCTACGAGGCGATCGCCGTCCCGAGCACGAAGAATCGGCCGGTCGGGGTCACGTCCACGGCGCTGAAACCGGCATCGGTGAGCGCCGCGGTCAGCTCGGCCGGTGAGTAGAAGATCTTGACGATCGTGAACTCGCGGCCGTCATCCAGGCGCCGGATCGCACGGTCATCGGCGGGCATCGGGTGGTCGGCGGCGCCCGACGCCGGGTCGGCGAGCGAGTCGATGAATGCCAGCCGTCCGCCGGGCTTGAGCCAGCGGCGACAAAGCGCGAGGAACGCCTCCAGGCGCTCGCGCGGGACGTGGCTCAGCCAGAAACCGGTGAAGAGCCCATCGACCTGGCGATCCGGTCCCTCCCACGCGTCCCGCACATGAAGGTGTGCGCGCAGACCGTGGGCGACCAGTCGCTCGCGGGCGCGATCGAGCGCCGCAGGCGACGTGTCGTAGAGGGACAGCTCGCCACGCGACGCGAGGAGCGGCGACCACCATCCGGTGCCTGCCGCCAGCTCGACGATCTCGCCTCCCCACGGCAACCCATCGAGCCACCGCCCGGCCGCGTCCAGCTCGGCGTTCCAGGCGGCATCGTGGATCGCCCCGCGTTCGTACCGCCCGCGTCGTAGATACCAATCGTCGTATTCGGGAGCGCGCGCCTCGTAGTAATCGATCATGTCGCGCCCGATGTCCGGGGCAGGACCAGCATCAGTCTCAGCGACGGCCACGGAAGCGACCGCGGCGTCAGCCGGCTCGGGCCCGCGCGCAGCGGCTCCGCGCTCCTGGATCGCCGCATGCAGCCGGAACCGGAGGAACCCGTTGTCGCCGGCTTTCCCGAGACACTCCGGACACAGCTGCGCCCAGCCTTCGAGGTCATCGGTCGATCGGGTCGTGTGACTGGTTCCGCACCAGAGACAGGCGAAGGTCGCCTTGAACGGCACTCAGCCGACCTCGACGGGTGCCCAGCCGGTGGGCGGGGCGATATCCACGAAGCCCTCGGGATCCATGATCTCGGCCAGCATCTCGACGCCATCGATGACCCGTGGTCCCGGGCGCGAGAAGTACGACGACCCGTCGAGCGCGAAGACCTGGCCGGACCGCGCCGCGCGGAGCTCCTTGATGGGCGGCGGTACCTGGGTCTTGGACCATTCGTCGATGGTCTCGGCCAGGTGGAAGCCGCACGGCATGAGGAAGAGCATGTCGGGGTCGACCTCGGCGACCTCCGCCCACGTCGTCGGGTGAGCCTTTTGTCCGTCGGACCCGAGCACATCCCAACCGCCGGCGCGACGGATCTGCTCCGGCACCCAATGGCCGACCGAGAACGGCGGGTCGAGCCACTCCACCGCGACCACCCGGAGCGGAGCTCGACCACCATCGCGCCGTCGGGTCACCCGCTGCTCGACGGCGCTGAGCCGCTCCCGAAGGGACTCGACGAGGTCGATCGCCGCGTCCTCGACCTCGGTCATCGCCCCGACGGTCGTGATCGTGTGAAAGATGCCCTCGAGGGACGTCGGCTCGAGCGAGACCACGGTGATGTCGGCATCGATCCGACGCGCGACCTCGTTCACCTCGCGATAGCTGGCCGCACAGACGTGGCACAGCTCCTGGGTCAGGATCAGGTCGGGCGCGGTTGCTGCGAGGGCCTCCTCATCGAGCTCGTAGAGCGACGAGCCACCGTGCATCGAAGCTGTGACGCGGTCGTGGATGTCGCGCGATGACACGTCGGCCAGGTCGTTGATACTGCGCGTGACGACCGGTTTGCCGATGACGGCCGGCGGCCAATCGCATTCGTGGGTGACCGCGACGAGCTCGTCCTGGAGCCCGATGGCACAGACGATCTCCGTGGCCGACGGAAGGAGGGACGCGATACGCATGGTGAGGGCCCGCCGGAGCTGGCTACCTCAGCGGCGAACTGCTGTTCGCGCCCCGAGGTCGGAGGCGGAGCTCCCTGAGGCGCACCGCGCCGAAGCCGGCAGCGCCATCAGCCCGAGGGCTTGAGTTCGTCGACCGACGTCCGGGCCGCCGCCTTGTCGGTGTACCAGGTCGCGTCGATCACCGTGTAATTCGCCCACTCCGGCGGCAGCGACTCCTCGGGGAAGATCGCATTGACCGGGCATTCCGGCTCGCACGCGCCACAGTCGATGCACTCGTTCGGGTCGATGAAGAGCTTGCGATCCACGCCCTCTTCGTAGTGGATGCAATCGACCGGACAGACCGACACGCACGAGATGTCGAGCACGTCGATGCACGGCTCGGCGATCACGTAGGTCATCCAGGTCCTCCTCGAGGTCGGCGTGATGGCGGTGGACGGCGCGCCCGACGCGCAGCGAGAGCGTACCACCGAGCGTGCGGCGCTTCCGTTCGGCGCCGTGTGCCGCCCCTCGCGCCGACCTTGACACGTCAGGGGTCCCGTCGCATCGTTCGCGCACCCCGTCACCCGGGCCAGCAGCAGTGAGGGCGCTTGGCCATCGCGACCGACACCCATCACCCGACCGCGGGCGCCGCGGGAGCGCGCGCCTCTGACCCGACCCCGGCCGTTCGACTCGAAGGGATCCGCAAGCAGTACGGCGACGACGCCGTCGGACGACGCGTGGCCCAGTACGTCGAATCGGGCGGCCAGTACCCCGTGGTCGCCGTCGACGAGCTTGATCTCGATGTCGCGGACGGCGAGTTCTTCTCGATGCTCGGCCCATCGGGCTCGGGCAAGACGACGACCTTGCGGATGATCGCCGGCTTCGAGCAGCCGACCAAGGGGCGGATCCTGCTGCACGGTCGCGATGTCACGTCCATCCCGCCGTTCGATCGGGACGTCAATACCGTCTTCCAGGACTACGCGCTGTTCCCCCATCTGACCGTTGGTGACAATGTCGGGTACGGGCTGATGGTGCGGAAGGTGCCGAAGACCGAGCGTGTGACACGGGTGACCGACGCGCTCCGGATGGTCCGTTTGGAGGGATACGAGAAGCGCAAGCCGAGCCAGTTGTCCGGTGGGCAGCGGCAGCGCGTCGCGCTCGCTCGTGCGCTCGTCAACCGCCCACGCGTGCTGTTGCTCGACGAGCCGCTCGGCGCCCTCGATCTCAAGCTCCGCGAGGAGATGCAGATCGAGCTCAAGGCGATCCAGCAGGAGGTCGGCATCACGTTCATCTACGTGACGCACGATCAGGAAGAGGCGCTCACGATGAGCGACCGGCTCGCCGTCTTCAACAAGGGGCGCATCGAGCAGATCGGGTCACCCGCGGAGGTCTACGAACGACCGGCGACCCGGTTCGTGGCGGGGTTCGTGGGCACGTCCAACCTGCTGACGGGCGACGTTGCCGCGACGATCCTCGGCCGGCCCGGGACCTTCACCATCCGACCCGAGAAGATCCGGCTCGCGTCGCCCGACGCGACGTCCGGCGCAGACGAGACATCCGCGAGCGGCACGATCCAGAGCGTCGTCTATCTCGGTCCCGATACGCGCTACATCGTCGATCTCGACGCCGGAGCTCGACTCGTCGTGACCGAGCAGAACCTCACGACCACCTCCACCGATGTGGTCGAGCAGCAAGGCAAGGCTGTCCGCCTGATCTGGAAGCGACAGCACGAGCTATCCGTCGCCGACGGCAACACCCCAGTGGAGGAGGAGGAAACGCATGCTGAGTAGGAGGATCCTGGCGCTCGCCGGGGCCGCCGCGTTGACGTTCGCGGCGTGCAGCAGCGGTGGGACAGCCACCACTGCGCCGAGTGCCGCCGCGCCGAGTGCCGGGGGCAGTTCGCCGAGTGCGAGCGCCGCGGCCAGCGCGTCAGCCGGCCCGAGCCTGCCGACGGCTGCCGACCTGGGTAGCACCCAGGGGCAGAGCATCAACGTCCTGGCCTGGCCGGGCTACGTCGAGAACGGCTCCACGGACAAGACCGTCGACTGGGTGACCGACTTCCAGAACACGAGCGGATGCAAGGTCAACCCGCAGATCTTCGGGACGTCCGACGAGGCGTACACGCTCTTCTCGACGAACCCCGAGCAATTCGATGTCATCTCGGCGTCGGGCGATGCGAGCTTGCGGCTGGTCCGCGGCGGCTTCGTCCAGCCCGTGAACGTCGACCTGTTCAAGAGCTACCCGGACATCTTCGACGCCATCAAGAACCAGCCGTACAACACGGTCGACGGCGTCCACTACGGCGTGCCCCACGGGCGCGGCTCGAACCTGCTGATGTGGCGCACCGACCAGGTCAACCCGGCGCCGACGACGTGGGCGCAGATGTTCGACCCGGCCAACGGCTACAAGGTCAGCATCTACGACGCGCCGATCTACATCGCCGATGCAGCCGTCGTCCTGATGACGACCAAGCCGGATCTGAAGATCACCAATCCCTACGCCCTTGACGACACCCAGTTCCAAGCGGCGGTCGATCTGCTCAAGCAGCAGAAGCCGGCCGTGAAGCAGTACTGGACCGATTACCTCAAGCAGATGGATGACTTCCGGTCGGGCACGTCCAACGTGGGCACGACCTGGCAGATCATCACGAACCTGCTGAAGGGCGAGACGCCGCCGGTCGCGGTCGACGTCGTCAAGCCGCCCGAGGGGGCCACGGGTTGGTCCGACACCTGGATGATCAACTCCAAGACCAAGAACCTGGCGTGCGCGTACGCGTATATCGACTATCTGACGTCGCCTCAGATCAACGCCAATATCGCCGAGTGGTTCGGCGAGGCGCCGGGCAACTCGAAGTCATGTGCGCTGACGGTCGCCAAGGATCACTGCCAGATCTTCCATGCCGATGACGACGACTTCTGGAAGGACGTCTGGAATTGGCAGACGCCGACCGAGGACTGCGTCGACGGTCGAACGGATGTGAAGTGCAAGGGCTTTGACGCCTGGATCGCGGCATGGACCGAGATCAAGGGCTGAGCGCGGCCTTCCGAGCGTGACCTGAAGGCCCGGGGCCGGTGCGCCGTCCCCGGGCCGCACGCATGGCAGGGATGTCCGCCGCACCAGCCGTCCCGGCGCCGCGTCCATCTGTGGCGCGGCGCGTTTCCGCGTGGATGCATGCACATCCACGGTTCCGACTCGGACTGCTCCTGCTCCTGCCGCTGCTCTGGCTGGTCGTCATCTATCTGGGCTCGCTCGGCGTCCTGTTCCTCAACGCGTTCTGGTCGCGAGACCCGTTCACATCGCTCGTCGTCCGCGAGTTCACCCTCGACAACTTCAAGACGCTGCTGACGACGGAGGTCTACCGGACGGTCACGATCCGGACCGTGACGATGGCCCTCCTCGTCACGTTGACCTGCATCGTCCTCGCCTACCCGATCGCCTATTACATGGCCCGCGTTGCCTCGCCTCGGGTCCGCGGGATCATGGTCGTCGCGGTCGTCATGCCGCTCTGGGCCAGCTATCTGATCAAGGCCTACTCATGGCGCCTGATCCTCGCCGACGAGGGTGTCATCGACTGGCTCCTGAAGCCGCTCGGTCTGAGCACACCCGGATACGGCGACCTGGCCGTATGGATCGTGTTCGTCTACCTCTGGCTGCCATACATGATCCTGCCGATCTTCGCGGGGCTCGAGCGCATCCCGAGCTCGCTCCTGGAAGCATCCGCGGACCTCGGTGGCAAGGGCTGGATGACGTTCCGGCGGGTGATCTTCCCGCTGACGATCCCAGCCATCGCAGCCGGCTCGATCTTCACGTTCTCGTTGACCCTTGGTGACTACATCGTGCCGGGGCTGGTGTCGACGACGCAGTTCATCGGGAACGTGATCTTCGTGAACGTGGCGCAGAACCTGCCGCTGGCTGCCGCCTACTCGCTCGTCCCGCTCGCGATCATGCTCATCTACCTCTTCATCGTGCGCCGCTTCGGCGCATTCGACGCGCTATGAACAGCGGTCGCGCCGCCCGTGTCGGACTGCGGCTCGCCACCGGGTTGGTACTCGCGTTCGTCTATCTGCCGCTCACGATCGTCGTCCTGTACGCCTTCAACAAGAGCGGCACCAACGCCTGGCCACCATCCGGGTTCACGCTCGAGTGGTTCTCCGAGGCGCTCGACAACTCCGGGCTCCAGCAAGCCTTCTTCACGTCCGTCATGTGCGCCATCGGCGCGACGATCATCGCGCTGGTACTCGGTTGCCTGATCTCTCTCGCAGTCAGTCGCTACCAGTGGTTCGGGCGCGACAGCATCTCGTTCGTGATCCTGCTGCCGATCGCCCTGCCGGGCATCGTGACCGGCATGGCCTTGTCGACCACGTTCTCGTCGCTCAGCGTCCCGCTTGGCATCCTGACGGTGATCGTCGGTCATGCCACGTTCTGCATCGTCCTCGTCTACAACAACGCGATCGCTCGGTTACGGCGGACCGCGCGCTCCTATGAGGAGGCGTCAGCCGACCTCGGCGCGCACGTCTTCCAGACGTTCCGATATGTGACGTTCCCGTCGCTCCGGTCCGCGTTGTTCGCCGGTGCTCTCCTGGCGTTCGCGCTGTCGTTCGACGAGGTCATCGTCACGATCTTCACGGCCGGTGGCGTGAAGACGCTACCGATCTGGATCTTCCAGAGCTTCCGACTTGCCAACCAGGTCCCGCTGGTGAACGTCGCGGGTCTGGTCGCGATCCTCCTCTCCGTGATCCCCGTCTACATCGCGACGCGCATCAGCTCTGAGGCCGTCAGCGGCCGGACCTGACCCTGGCTGACCCGACGGGGCTAGTGCCAGCGTCGCGCGATATCCGCGAACGCCATCGCGAAGACGGGCAGGAACACGACGATCCACTGGCGGATGCGCTGGGACATGGCAGTCCGACCTCCGCCGGTTCCCGGCACCGGCCACTCGACGGTCGACCCCATCGAGGAGTGCCCGGTCGAACCCGTTGGCGCGAGTATCTCCAGACCCGCTTAGCTGCGACTTATCTGCACCCGGCGAGTGGACGGCGCGTCGCGGCCTTCTGGTATATTTCGGTATTAGCGAACCATTCGGTCGAGCCTAACCATCCGAAGATGCCGAACGAAACCCTGACCTCACACTCCGCCGATATCGATGCGACCGTGGCCGCCTTCACGCGGCTCATGGACCGCATGGCCGCCGAGCACCAGCCGCCAGCCGATGCGGGCATCTCGATGTCGCAGCTGCGCTGCCTCCATCTCATCGCGGGCGCTGGTCAGCTCCGGATGTCCCGACTCGTGGCGCTGCTCGGCGTGTCGATCTCGACCGTGAGCGGCCTCGTCGATCGGCTCGTCGATCACGGGTTCGTCAGCCGTCGCGACGATCCGCTGGATCGGCGTCAGGTCGTCCTGTCGCCGACGCCCGCCGGTAGCGATTTCCTCGATCGCATGCGCGAGCTGAACAACGATCAGTTCCGCGGGTTGATCTCGCATCTGACGCCGGAGGAGCTTCGGACCGTCCATCGGTCGATCGAGATCCTCAGCCATGCCGCCGACCGCGTCGCGGTGCCCGCCGCCGACCCCCGAAAGGACCCCCGATGAGTCGCCTCTCCGAGCTCGCCGTTTCCAAGCGGAGCGTCACGCTCCTTCTGGCAGCGGCACTGTTCATCGCCGGGATCTCGGCCTGGGGCAGACTTCAGCAGGAGCTCCTCCCCGACATCGACTTCCCGGTCATCACCGTCGTGGCGCCACTTCCCGGCGCATCGGCGACCGATGTCGCGAGCCAGGTCGCCGAACCGATCGAGCGCGCCATCAAGGGCGTACCGCGGCTCGAGAAGCTGCAGTCGACCTCGGCCAACTCGATCGCGCTGCTCGTCGCGCAGTTCTCGTTCGGCACCGACGTCAAGGAGACGCAGGCGACGATCGAGGAGAACATCGCGAGCGCCGGGCTACCCGCCTCGGTCAAACCGGACGTCTCAGCGCTGAACATCAACGCATCTCCGGTCGTCATCGCCTCGATCGCCGCGACCGATCCGGACGGGCTCGAGGCTGCGGCGAACATCGCCCGAACGGAGATCGTGCCTGACATCCTCGGGATCGAGGGCGTCGCGAGCGCCGACCTCACCGGCGGGCTCGAGCAGCAGGTCCTCATCACCCTCGACCCCGACAAGCTCGCCGAAACGGGCATCACGATCGCCCAGATCAGCGGCGTGCTGCAGGCCAACCACCTGACACTGCCGGCGGGTCAGTTGACCGCGGACGGCGAGAAGGTGCCGGTGTCGACGACCGGCGAGCTCGGATCGGTCGATGCGATCCGCGACCTCGTCGTCGGCGTGCGCAAGCCGTTGATCACGCCGGTCCCGTCCGGTGGCGCCAGCCAGCCCGGAGCTTCGCAGGCGCCGGCCGCCTCCGCCGGCGCGACCGGGGCGACCCCGATCGCCCAACCGACTCCCGTCACGCTCGGTGACCTCGGGACCGTCGAGCCCAAGGGGGTCGCGACCACCGGTTACGCGCGCACCAACGGCAAGCCGGCGCTCACGCTGACGGTCACGAAGAGCTCCGGCGCGAACACGGTACAGGTCGCCGAAGCCGTCGAGGCATCGCTGAACGACGCCGGCACCCGCCACGCCGGCACGCTCACGGTCGCCGTCGTCCAGGACCTGTCGACCTTCATCAAGGAGTCGCAGAACGGTCTGCTCCGCGAGGGCGGCCTGGGCGCCCTGTTCGCTGTCATCACCATCTTCCTGTTCTTGTTCAGCCTGCGGTCGACGCTGGTAGCCGCCATCAGCATCCCGCTGTCGGTGCTGACGGCGCTCGTGATCATGCAGATCACCGGGATCAGCCTGAACATCATGACGCTGGGGGGCCTGGCGGTAGCCGTAGGCCGCGTGGTCGACGACGCCATCGTCGTCCTCGAGAACATCTATCGACACCGAGCCATGGGCGAAGACCGCCTGACGGCCGTCACGCGCGGTCCGCGCGAGGTCGCCGGCGCGATCACAGCGTCGACCTTGACGACGGTCGCGGTCTTCCTGCCGCTCGGCTTCGTCGGCGGCCTCGTGACACAGTTCTTCCTCCCCTTCTCGCTGACCGTCACGTTCGCCCTCCTTGCCTCGCTGGTGTGTGCGCTAACGGTCGTGCCGGTCCTCGCGTACCTCGTGATCGACAAGGTCAGCCTGTCGGTCGACGAGCACGGCGAGCCGAAGAAGTCCTTCTGGATCCGCGCCTACGTCCCTGCCATCACCTCGGCGCTCCGCAGCCGCTGGACGAAGTGGGCGGTCCTCGGCGTCGCGGCAGTCCTGTTCGTCGCCTCGCTCTCGCTGGTGAGCCAGCTTCCGACCCAGTTCATCAACGCCGGCTCGGAGAAGATCCTCCAGGCCGTCGTGATCCCGCCGGCCGGAGCGAGCTCCGAGACCGTCCTCGATCAGGCGACCAAGGCCGAAGCGATCGCGATGGACCTACCGGACGTCGAGCTCGTCCAGACGAGCGTGCCCGGCGAGGGCGACCTTGGCTTCCGTGCGGTCGTCGCCGCGCTCCAGGGGCAGCCGGCCAACTCGGCGACGTTGACCGTCCGCTACACGGAAGGCGTGGACCTGGACGTCAAGACCCAGGAGCTGTCGACCGCGATGGCACCCGTGAAGACCGATGGCTTCGACGTCAACGTCTCCGAGGCTGCGGGGTTCACCTCGAACAACCTCAACGTCATCGTCTCCGGCCAGGACACGGCCGACGTCGAGAAGGCCACCGCCGCCGTCGTCGACGCACTCAAGGATCGTGACGACCTTGACAACCTGAAGAGCGACCTCGTGAAGGCGACCGCTGCCATCACCGTCACGGTCGATCCGAACAAGGCCATCGGCGTCGGTTCGACCGCGGCTCAGATCGGCGCTGAGGTGCGGGCCGCGCTGACGCCGACCACGGCCACGACGACGACGGTCGCGGGCAGCACGGACCCGGTCGACGTGATCATCCGCCTCGATCCGAGCTCCGTGACGTCGGTCGACGATCTGAAGAAGTTGCCCGTCGGCACGGCCGTCAAGGCGCCGCTCGACACCGTCGCGACGGTCGAACAGCAGGATGTCCAGGGGAGTATCACCCGCGTCGACGGCGCCCCCGCGGCGCAGGTCACCGCCGAGATCGCGTCGCCCGATACGGGCGCTGTCAGCCTCGCCGTCACACAGGAGATCGACTCGCTGAAGGCCTCCGGCCAGATCCCGGCCGGGGTCGACGTGACGCTCGCCGGCGTGACGCAGCAGCAGAACGAGGCGTTCAGCGGCCTCTTCGCCTCGATGGCGGTCGCCGTGCTGCTCGTCTACGTGATGATGGTCCTCGCGTTCAACTCGCTCGTGACGCCGTTCATCATCCTGTTCAGCCTGCCGCTGGCGATGATCGGCGCGTTCCCCGCCCTCTACATCACCGGGCGGCCGATCGGCGTCAGTGCGCTCATCGGCATGCTGATGCTCATCGGCATCGTCGTGACGAACGCGATCGTCCTGCTCGACCTCGTCGAGCGGCTGCGTCGAGAGGGGATGTCCACCCATGACGCATTGATCGAGGGTGGCAAGACCCGCGTCCGGCCGATCCTGATGACGGCCATCGCGACGATCCTGGCGCTGATCCCGCTCGCCGCCGGGTTCAACGAGGGATCGATCATCGCCGCCGAGCTCGGCACGGTCGTCATCGGCGGTCTGTTCAGCTCGACGTTCCTGACCCTGCTCGTCGTGCCGGTCGTCTACTCACTGGTCGACGGGGCGCGCGTGGGCGTGAGCCGATGGCGAGGGCGGCGAGGAGCGTCGAACGACGCCCCTGGGTCCCCGGCCGCACCGACGGCCGAACCTGCGGCCGCGCTGGCGGCGGCGCCG
>DATNFQ010000279.1:0-10202 GCA_035606295.1 Patescibacteria group bacterium | reverse complement strand
CCGGTTGAACAGCATCTGGCTGGGGCTCTGGAAGACGTAGCCGAACGTCTCGACGAGATCCGTCGTGCGCTTGTCCTCGATAGAGGCGCCATCGACCAGCACGGCGCCACCGGTCACCTGCAACAGGCGCATCGCCGTGCGGAACATCGTCGTCTTGCCCGACCCGTTCGGCCCGAGGACCGCCACGGTCTCGCGCGGCCCGAATCGTGCATCAACGCCGTGGAGGATCTCGTGCCCACCAAGGGCCGCGGTGACCCCCTGGAACTCGAGCCGGGCCGTGCCCTCGTTCGACGTGGCGCTCCGCTCGGCGAGGGTGGTCGCCGGAGGCTCCTCGTCGGGTGAGCCGGCCGCGACACGATCGACCACGACCTCGAAGGGCAGCTTGACCGACTCGGGGTCCGCGATGTCGAGGAAGCCGCTGACCTCGCCGAGGTAGCGCGTGACGCCTGCCTCGAGGTACAGGACGCGGTCGGGCCGGAGGTCGAGGCATTCCTCGACCCGGTGCTCGACGATGACGATCGCGCTGCCCTGGTCGGCGAGGGTGCGCAGGAGTGTCAGGAGCCGTTCCGCAGTGGCCGGGTCGAGATTGGCGAGCGGCTCGTCGACGACGAACACCCGGGGCCGCAACATGAGGATGCCGGCCACCGCCAACAGCTGCCGCTCGCCGCCGGACAGCGCGCTCGTCTCTCGCCCGAGGAGCTTCTGGATGCCGGCCTGTTCGGCGACCTCGCGGATCCGTTCGCGGATCTCCTCTCGCGGGGTGCCCATGTTCTCCGGTCCGAACGCGAGCTCGGACTCGACCATCGCGCCGACGATCTGCTTCGCCGGATCCTGCAGCACGGTCCCGATGGTCCGGGCGAGGTCACGCAGCTTCAGCTCGCTGGTCGACTGCCCATCGACCCTCACCGTGCCCGTCAGGTCACCGGAGTATGCGTGCGGGATGAGCCCATTGATGGCGCGGATGAGCGTGCTCTTGCCGCAGCCGGACGGACCGGCGACCAGCACGACCTCGCCCGCCGACACGGTCAAGGACACGTCGCGGATCGCCGGCTCCGTGGCGCGCCGGTAGCGGAACGTCAGCCCCTCGACCTCGACGATCGGGCCCGGGGCAGGCTCCGTCACGTGTCGCGCGCCTCGATGCGGAGCGGCGTGTCGATCTCGAGGCCGAACCGCGCGGCGGCCGAGGCCTGGTTCACTGCGATCCCGAGCCCGCCGTAGTCGGCGTCCTCATACAGCAGTGCATCGCCGGCACCCACCTCGCCGAAGGTCGAGTGCCACGCGACGTCCGCGCCGCCCCCAGCGATCGACCCGCCCGTCACGCGGAAGGCCCGGCCGGGCGTCAGCTCACCGCCGCTGGCGCGAGCGAGATCGGCTGGTTGACCGGCGAGCCGCGCGTTCCCGAACGAGTCGATGATCAGGACGCCTGTCTCGAGGGCTCGCCCGTCGATCCGCGGTTCGGGGAACGTCAGATCGACGAGGCTCGACGGGTCGATCCGTGGGCCGACGTCGGCGATCGGCACGCCGTTGGCGAGGTGCGCGCCGACCGGCGAAAAGATGTCGCGTCCGTGGAAGGTCGAGGAGACCTTCGTCAGGAAGAGGTCCGAGGCGGTGATCTCGTGCGCTGCCGCGATCCCGCCGAGAACGCGCGCGGCCGGCATCAGGAGGCCGTTGTCGGGGCCGACGAGCGTGTCGCCTCGGGCGGAACGGATCGCGATGGGTCGACGCGCCGTGCCCACACCGGGATCGACCACGGCGATGTGGACCCCGATCGGCAGGTAGCCGACCATCCGCGAGAGCAGGAATGCCCCATCACGCACGGCGAACTTGCGCACCGTGTGGCTCAGGTCGAGGATGCGAGCCTCGGGCGCGATGCCCCACATCACGCCGCGGCAGACGGCAGGTGAGGACTCGGGCCCGAAGTCGGTCAGGAAGGAGATGAGGGGGCCGGCCATCGACGCCGTGGGCGCAGCCGCGCTCAGGCGGCGCGGATGCGCACTGGTCGATCGAGGGCGAGGCCAAGACGACGCGCGGCGTCACCCTGGTTGTCCGCGAGCGAGAGCTGCCCCTCCGAGTCCGACATCAGCAGCGACGATCCGAGCGGGACCCGACCGAACGTCCGCTCCCACACGGTCCGCTCCTGGATCGGCCCAGCACCGTCGAACGCTGGGAAATCGATGACCAGGTGGCGCCCGGGCTCGAGCGCTCCGATGGCTTCCTCGAGGTCCTTCGGCGTACCGGCGAGCGTCACGTTGCCGTAGATGAGGATGTGCGTGATCGAGGTATCGAGCACGCCGTCACCCACGGTCGGCCGGATGTCGCGCAACCGCACGAGTTCGTCGATCGGCACGATCGGCCCGACCTTCTCGAACGGGACGCCGTTGGCGAGATGGGCCGCCATGGGCGAGAAGATGTCGCGACCATGGAAGCTCGAGCTGATCACCGGGAGCATCAGCTCGGGGTTCTCGAGCGCCCTCGCCTCGACGATCCCGCCCAGCGTCTCTGCGGCACCGATCAGCAGCCCGTTGTCAGGGCCGATGAGGACGTCGCCGCGCGCGACCTTGAGGCCGACGGGCAGCCGCTCCGTCCCGACGCCCGGGTCGACGACTGCGACGTGGACCCCGACGGGCATGTGCTTCAAGGCGAACACCAGCGAGCCCGCGCCGTCCCGGATCGAGTAGCGCGGCACCTGGTGGTTGATGTCGATGATGGTCGCGTCCGGGCTGATGGTGAACATCACCCCGCGGCAGACGGCGGGCGCGGACGGCCCGAAGTCGGTGAGGAACGTGATGACGGGGCGCATCGGCGGATGGTACCAAGCGTGCTCCGCCCGTCGGCCCTGTGCCGCGACGCAGGTCCCGGGAACGCCGAAGCGGCGCCGGGAGGAGGTTCGGCGCCGCTTCGACTTGATCGATCGCCTGACGGAAGAGGGCCTCGTCCGACGATCGCGGTGGATGCGTGATCAGTGGAGCCGGGTCGGGCCTCCGTCGGAGGATCCGAAGCGGCCCGCCTGGGCCATCGCTCGGAGGAACAGAAGCTCGTTGACCTGGCGGAGCGACCAGCGGACCTCCGCGATCGGGATCCCGCACAGGAAGGCGGTCAGGGTGGCCGCTTCGTCAGGTGCGAAGCCCCGGGTCACGAGACTGCGGTAGGTCGAGCGGGTCTGTGGTCGAGTCGTCTCGGGCGGGGCCTCCGTCGAGCTCGCGGAGCGCTTCCGGGTCGTGGCCGCGGAGCCACGTCCGACCGTGGACACCGCCCCGACCGACCGCGCCGACGAAGCGCGGCGAGGCGTTTGCCCGCGTTCCCGTGAACCTCGCTGAGCCGGCCCTGCCATGTCCCACAGGCCCCTCGTGTCTGGTGCCATCCCGCTCCGGACAGCCCGTCGCGGTACGGGCACTCTGGTCCGGAGGGGTCAGGTCGGTCATGACCCATCCGTCAGCCCCGACTGGTACTTCCGGTGCGACATGCGGTGCACCCCGCGCCGGGCGGTCAGATGCCGTGGCAAGGGATCGCGACGACCGCCGGTAGACTCCGCGAGGTGCGGGTACGACGGCTGGGGCTGCGGCTCATCGGACTGGGGCTGGTCGGCGCGTGGGGGCTTGCCGCGGCGCTGATCCTCTCGACGTATCGGCCGGGCGGGCCGCTCGACGTCATCGTCGGGATCACGATGCTGGTCCCGGTCGGGATCGCCCTCGCGAGCGTCGTCTGGCCCCCGCTGACCAGGCGGCCCGTGACGCACGCGGCCATCGTCGCCCTGGGACTCGCCACGCTGCTGGTGTTGTTGCCATCGATCGGGGGCGTGTGGAACCAGCTGCAGGCGCTGGGCTCACAGACCCTGCTGCCGTCGCTGGAGGCCGCGTACCCGTGGCTGCTCGCGCTGATCGGCACGAGCCTCTTCACCGGGTTCGGTCAGGCGCGCCGGATGATCGATGGCGTCACCGGCCGGCGTCGACGGATCCGCGTCGGCATGGCGATCGCGGCGGCGCTGACGCTCCTCGCGGGGAGCGCGTTCGGTGGGGCGGCGATCGCCAATGAGTTCGCGCTGCGCGACCTCGAAGGCCCGCAGGTCGCATCCCGCTTCGGCCCGACGCAGCTCGGCGCGGGCGTCGAGCCGCCGCCATGCGATGGCCGTCTGGTCGCCGGGCTGACCTCGCACCTCACCGCCCACTTCTCCGGCACCATCGACGGGCGGCCGATCGGCACGGTCGACCTGACGGGCCAACGTGCCGGCTCGGAGTTCCGCTGGCTCGCCTATGTCGCAACGAACCGCGAGTTGGGCCAGCACGGCATGGCCCGTCGCGGTAACGATGCGTGGATCCGCACGCCCACGAGTGGCTGGGAACGGACCGACCTGGAGACCGTGGTGGACTCGACCCTAGACCTCCAGGCCGTCCGCGAGGCGCTTGACCCAGGTGCCAGGGCGGCCGCCGAGGACTACGGCATCGAGGTCATCGAGCGCGCGCCGGCGCGCCGTTGCCGCGTGTCGGTCGACGGGCCGGCGTTCCGGGCGAGCTTCCCGCAGGTCGCGTGGCTCGTCGGTGACGACGACCTCGAACACTGGCGCGGCCAGCTCGACTACTGGGTCTTCCTCGACGGATCGCTCGGTCAGCTCGCGGGCTCCGTGAACGGCGAAGCGGGCGGGCTCGAGGATGAGGCCATCCAGGGGCGCCTGGATGTCTTCCTGACGGCTACAGACCGTGGCCGCGACCTCACCATCCACGCCCCCGGCGCATGACGACCGACGACAGACCCGATCGCGATCCGGTCCTGGAGCCGGAGGAGCGCTTCGGTAAGCGCGATCGGCTCGCGCGGATGCTCCGGGTGGTCGCGGTCCTGCGCGGACACCCCGAGGGGATCCGGCCGGCCGAGATCGCCCGACGGACCGGAGTCGCGACGAGGACCGTCTATCGCGACCTGCGCGCGCTGGAGGAGGAAGTCGGCGTCGCGGTCTGGTCGGAGGACGGACGCTGGGGCGTCGTCGGCGAAGAATTCCTGCCACCGCTGAAGCTCACCCTCGACGAGGCGATGGCCGTCGTCCTGTCGGCGCGTCTCATGGTCCGGTACGCCGACAAGTACGACCCCGATCTCGCGGCGGCGTTCGAGAAGCTCGAGGAGGTGCTCCCGCGCCCACTCGCCGAGCACGTGGAGCGCACCCTCGACGTCCTGGCACAGCACCAGCGTGATCCGGCCTTCAGTGAGCGCGTGCATCGATTGACGCGCGCGTGGGCGGAACGCCGGGTCGTGACGCTGGACTACGAGCCGGCACGCTACGTGCCCGACGCAGCAGCTCGGCGAGCGGTCGTCCGGCCCTATCTGATCGAGCCGTCGCTGCAGACCCACGCGCTCTACTTGATCGGCTGGGATGAGACCCGCGACGCGTTGCGCACCTTCAAGGTCGAGCGGATCCGTGACGTCGCCCTGACGCCACGGACCTTCGAACTGCCCGAGGGCGACGGTGTCGAGGGCGCGCTACGGCGGGCATGGGACATCATCGCGGACCAGCCGGCGACCGAGGTCGTGCTCCGCTTCTCCCCCGCCGTCGCCGCTCGCGTCCAGGAGGCGACGTGGCATCCGACCCAGAAGGTCGAGGTCGAGGAGGACGGTTCCCTGACCTGGCGGGCCGTCGTCGCCGGCACCATCGAGATCCGTCTGTGGATCCTGTCGTGGGGCGACGACGTCGAGGTCCTCGCTCCCGAATCCTTGCGATTTGACGTTGCCTCGACGCACCGTCGTGCAGTGGCGCGTTACGAGATCACGGGATGACGTCCGCCGATCTGGGGTAGGGTGGTCACGGACACGCCCGTGATCCCCCACACGGAGGACGTGCCTCATGCACTCCACCCCCGCCCGGCGGCGGCGGCTGGCCATCGCCATGCCCCTCGCCATGATCGCGGCCTTCGCGATCTCGGTCGCAGCCCCCATCGCGACCGCGACCTCGGTGTCGACCGCCGAGTCATCCGTCATCGGATGGATCAACGCTGCCCGCTCGTCGCGCGGCCTCGTCCCGCTCAGATACGACAGCAAGTTGATGTCGATCTCGGGACTCCGCGCCAGCCGCATGGCATCGACGAACACGATGAGCCACACCGTCAGTGGCAGCCTGTCGTCGCAGCTGAGCTCGTACGGCGTCCAGTGGTTCAGCTACGGCGAGGACATCGGCTGGTCGACCGCGAGCTGGCCCGCGTCGTCTGCCCGGAGCATCTTCCTGGCATGGATGAACAGCGCCCCACACCGCGCCATCCTCCTGAGCAGCAGCTACAACTACATCGGCGTCGGGTTGGCGTCGCGGGACTCCGGGCGGAAGACCTTCGCCTCAGCCGTGTTCGCGGAGACGACCGATCACACGCGACCGGTCGCGCGCGTGACGTTGCACACCCGGTCGGGCGATGACGTCCGGTGGTCGTGGGCGGGCTACGACCCGCGCCTTCAGACGCACACCGCGGGCCTCGCCCATTACGACGTCGCATATCGGGTCGGGCTGGGCACCTGGTACACGTTGCGCAACAACACGACCCAGACGTCCTTGACCCTTGCCAACAGACCGGCGGGCTCGTACTCGATCAAGGTGCGGGCCAACGACCGGCGTGGCAATGTGGGCGCATGGAGCAGCGAGTCGCGTATCTGGGTCCCCTGACGACCCACTCATGAGGCGGCACCCGTTCGCCGCCGTCAACCTCATCAGCGACCCGATCCACGGGTACATCGAGCTCACCAAGCGGCTGACGGCTTCCGAGTCGTCGGCCGCTGGTCTTCCTGACGAGGATGTCGCCGAGGAGGACCTCCTCGATACCGCCTGGCTCCAGCGCCTGCGTCGGATCAGCCAGCTGCAGAGTGCGCGCTGGGTATTCCCGACGGCCGAGCATTCCCGTTTCACCCACGGCCTGGGGGTCATGCACGAGGCGGGGATGTGGGCGCGCTCGCTCTATCCGAGCCTCCGCACGGCCCTGGTCGCGGCCGGCGGGGCCACGGTCCCATCAGAGGGATTGGTCACCGAAACGATGCGGATGGCGGGACTGCTCCACGACGTCGGCCATGGGCCGTTCGCCCACTTCTTCGACGACCACGTCCTGTCAGCCTTCGACGCGCCCGCCGATCCTCGGCGGCCGGGTGCGAAACGACTGACCCACGAGGACTTGAGTGGCGCCATCATCGGTGAGCTCGGCTCGCAGCTCCGCGGTCTCCGCCGGGCACCGGGCGCGGTCGCCGATCGCGATGCCCTGCGCGACGACGAGTCGATCGATCCCGCGTGGGTCGCGTTCCTCATCGCGAAGCCGGCGCTGAGCGACCCGTCGATGCCACAGTGGGTCCGCTGGCTCGCGCCGCTCCTGTCGGGCGTGTTCACCGTCGACAACCTCGACTACGTGCGCCGCGATGCGTATCTGACGGGCGTCACCGCGGGACCTGTGGACGTCGAGCGCCTACGGCGCTACACGTTCGTCTCGGGCGAGGGGCTGACGCTGTTCGAGCCGGGTCTCGGGGCCCTCGAGATGTTCCTCAGCTCGCGACGGTTCATGTACCAGCAGGTCTATTTCCACCGGACCGTCCGCGCCATCGACCTCGACCTCGCCGATGTGTTCGGGCCATCGATCCGGGCGATCTTCGGCGATGGCTCACCGGCCGATCGGTTGCCCGCGTACGCCGATCTCGACGAGTACGCGCTGCTGCACCAGGCGGCTCGCTGGGCACGCGGACTCGACGTCGTCGATGACGCCGCTGGGAACCCGGAGCCTGGCGACGGTCGCGTGACGAAGCCCCTCGCGGATGCCTGGCGGGCGATCCTGCTCCGTCAGCCGACCTGGCGTTCCGAGGCGGAGGTCCGTGCCGAGTACGAGGAGGGCGAGCCGCCGCGCGACGTCGTCGCGGCCCTGGGCGAGCCTGAGGCGGGTCGCATCGCGATCGATCTGGCGGTCATCGATGCCCGGCCGGCCGACGCGACGGCCACGGACCGGCTACTGGCACTGGAAGGCCGCGACGGACGACCGATGTCGCTCTCGGCGGCGCTCGCCTCGATCCCCGCGAACTGGATGGTCGGCCGGCGCTACATCCGCCGCGACTGACGCGCCCCTAGGGCGTGGGCGACGGGCTCGGCTTGGGGGTCGGGGCCGGGCTGGGCTTCGGCGCGCCGTGGACGGGGATCACGAGCAGCGGGTCGATCCGGGCGATCTGCGCCGGCGGGACCTTCATCCGCTTCACGACGTCCGGTTCGATCGTGAAGGTGGCGGTCTCCAGCGGACTGAAGAGCCCGTAGTGGAGGTGGCAGCCCGAGGCTCGACCGGTCATGCCCTCGTACCCGAGCATCTGGCCCGCCTTGACGGTCTGCCCCTTCGTCACGACGACCTTGCTGAAGTGGGCGTAGATGCTCCGATACCCGTTGCCGTCGTCGATGACCACGGTGATCGGCAGCGTTCCCCAAAGGTGCTTTCGATCGAGCCGCGCGAAGTACGGCTTCAGGTTGCCGACCCAGCCGATCTCTGTGTCGAACCGCCGGCTTGCGGCCAGCACCGTGCCATCGTGTGCCGCCTTGATGTGATCGCCGCAGAAGGTGGCGAGGTCCACGCCGTCATGGAACGCCTTGCCCTCGACGAGACGCGAGCCCCACGGTGACGGCCCGAACGGGAGCGTCAACCGGGCGTGCGGCAAGGGCGACCGGTAGCCCACGAGGGTCTCGGGCGGCGCGGGCGTCAGCGGAGCTGACGGGATCGGGAGCGACGGCGTCGGTGAGGCGGTCGGCGTGGGCCGAGGGGTCGCCAGCGTCAGCTCCGGGAGCGACGGGGACGGCGCCTCTGTCGCGCGGACCGCGACCTGACCCGGCGTCGCGACGGCCCCTTGCACCTCGCCGGTCCGACCGAGCGGGGTGTTCGCGAGGGTCGCCGCGATGCCCGCGGTGACGCCGACCACGACGACGAGACTGGCCGCGCGGCGGACTCGCCGTCGACGGCGGCTGCCATCGCGTTCGTCGAGGGGGCGGGGGAGGTTGGCGAGGGGGCCCGGCTGACGGCCGGGGCGACGGGACCCGGGCATGGGGCGTCATGGTATGCGAACCTGACCGGGACATGACTGAGACCTCGACACGACCACCGCTCGACGCGCCCGCGTCCGCTTACGACCGCACCTGGCTCGCCGATCACCTCGCCGAGGAGCGCGAGTCCAGCTCGCTTCTGGGCGAGATCCGGGAGGTCGTCTTCGGGCTCCAGGACGGCCTCGTTTCGACGCTTGCCGTCGTCGCGACGGTCGCCGGCGCCTCGGGTCAGGCATTCCCCATCGTCGTCGCCGGCATCGCGAGTGGCCTCGCCGGCGTGTTCTCGATGGCCGCCGGCGAGTACATCGGCAGCAAGAGCCAGCGCGAGATCTTCGACGCCCAGATCCACGACGAGCGCCACGAGGTCGCGGAGCGACCGGGCGAGGCCGAGGCCGAAGTCGCGTTCATGCTCGCGGAGGAGGGTCTCCCCGAGGAGGAGGCTCGTCGCATCGCGACCGTGATGGCGCGTCACCCCGAGGTGCTGCTGCGGACGATGGTGACGCGCGAGCTCGGGATCCAGGTCGATGAGCACGGGGGCAGCGTGTTGCGCGGCGCCCTGTTCATGGGGGCCGCGTTCGGCCTCGGCGCGCTGGTGCCGATCCTGCCGTTCCTTCTCGTTCCGATCGGGATGGCGCTCCCGATCGCGGTCGTCGCCACGGGGCTCGTGCTGTTCGGCATCGGTGTCGTCAAGAGCCGCTGGACCCGGCGGAGCGCGTTGCCGTCGGGCCTCGAGGTCCTTGCCCTTGCCGCGGTAGCCGGCATCGCCGGCTACCTCTTCGGCACCGTCCTGCCGAGCCTGCTCGGGGTCGCCGGGATCGTCAGCTAGGCGGGATCGTCAGGCGCGCACGATCGCGGCGGGTAACCTCACGCCTTGAACGTGCCGGTCAACCGCACGCGGGCGAGGACGTCAGCCTTCTCGAGCGCTCGGCGAACGGCCGTGCCATCCGGATGCCCATCCAGGCCGAGCGGGGCGGCCAGCGCGTAGAGGGTGAACCGGTAGTGGTGCGTACCGGACGGCGGGCACGGACCGCCATAGCCCACCTTCCGGAAATCGTTGGTTCCCTGTTGGGGTCGACTGGCGCCAGGATCGACACCGGCCGGTGACTGGCCATCCTCGGCGGGCATGTCGAGGACAGACCAATGGACCCAATCGCGGCCGTCGGGGTCATCGACGAAGAGGACGAGC
>DATNFQ010000278.1:0-21853 GCA_035606295.1 Patescibacteria group bacterium | reverse complement strand
ACGGACGCGGCGAGGAATGGTGGTTCGTGCTGACGGCCGATGCCTCGATGAGCCCGGCATTCGAGCAGACGACCCGGATGTACGAGGAGCGCTTCGACCAGCTCGTCAAGGCAGCCGTCGGACCGATGGACGACGACCCGCTCGCGGTCGCCATGGTCGGCTCGGTCGTGGGCCCACCGGTCCACTACGCCCTGGTCGCGAGGGGCTTCTCGCCGGACGAGGTGGTCGAGGCGAGTCTCGCCATGCTCCTGCCATGGCTGGATTCGCGTGCTTCGGGACGACGTCGGCCGAAGGCCGGCCGAACACGGGGCGTTCCGACCGACCGCTGAACCGCTGCTGTCGGTCGGATGGAACGCCGGCTGTTCGAAACCGGCGTGAAACCATCCATCGGCGCGTCCGGCCGGCGGTTCGTTCATCGCTTGGAACGTGGGAGGTTCGACGTCGTTCATCGGCGGCCGCGCCCGTCGCATCGCCGAAACGCGTCGACCCGGCCGCATCAGGCACCTGCATCGGTCCATCGTGCGACGATGGGACCGTGGATGAGCGACGGCCGCAGGACCCTGCTGATCATGAATCGGCCTACGAGTTGCTCCAGCGTGGCCAGGCGTTGCTCGAAGCGCGCCATCACGCGCAGGCGGCGATCGTCCTCGAGCGCGCGGACCGGCTGGAGCCTCGCAAGGCCTCGATCCTCGAGGCGCTCGGGCGCGCGTACTTCAACTCCGGCCAACCCGAGCAAGCGCGCGCCACCTTCGAGCGTGTCCTCGAGCTCGACCCGTCCGCGCCATACGCGCACTACGCGCTGGGCCAGAGCCTGAAACGTCTCGGTCGGCGGAAGGAAGCCCGGACGCACCTGCGGATGGCGTGCGCGCTGAGCCCGGAGTCGTCGCTGTACCGCGATGCGCTCGCGCGCCTCGGCCCGCCGCCAGAGCCTGGGACCAAGCCCTCGGACTAGACCCGCCCGTCGGTCTCCATCACCCGCGCCAGCCAGAACAACCCGACGATCGACTTCGCGTCGCGGATGCCACCGGTCTCGGCAAGCGAAACGGCTTCCTGCCATGGGCGCCACTCGAGGATGAGACGCTCGTCCTCGTCGGGGCCGAGCCGGCCGTCCGGGTCGGCGGGTGTCAGTTCCGTGGCGATGTACAGATGCATCAGCTCGTCGGTGAAGCCGGGTGCCGAATAGAAGGCACCGAGCTTGCGCCAGGTGCCGGCCCGCAGGCCCGTCTCCTCCTCAAGCTCACGGGCCGCCGCCAGGTCGGGATCCTCCTTGGACCCGTCGTCGGCGATATCGAGACCACCCGCCGGGATCTCCAGCAACGCGTCGTTCGCGGCGAGCCGCCACTGGCGAACGAGTGCGACGCGACCCGCGGCATCGACGGCGACCATCGCCACCGCTCCAGGGTGTCCCGCGAAGTCGCGCGTCGCACGTGAGCCGTCGGCCCGCTCGACCGTGTCGACACGGAACTCGATGAACGCGCCGCGATGGACGACGCGACGGTCGACGACCCGTTCGCGCAGGTCATCGATCGTTTGTGGCAAAGCCTCGCCCGAACGCGGATCGGCCCCGGAGGGATCCTCCGGGGCCGTCGTATCGCTGGACGGTCGGTCGGCGGTCAGGCCGCCGCCTCGGCCGGCTGCTGGATGATCGTGTCGCCGGTCTCCGGATCGAACAGATGCACCTTCTCGAGCGGCATCTTGAGGTCGACGATGTCGTTCGGGCGAACGCGATGGTCCGAGTCGACGATCGCGACGAGGTCCTGATCCGCCGCGCTCACGTGGAGGAGCTCCTCATTGCCGAGGTACTCGACGACGTCGGCCCGTGCTCGGAAGGAGCCGGACTCGCCCTCGACCGGGCCGATCTCGAGGTGCTCGGGCCGGAAGCCGGCGATGACGCGCTGGCCACCGCTCAGCTGGTTGCGGGCGCGGGGCGGGACCGGGATCGACCAGTCGCCCGGGCCCTTGAGCTGTCCGTCGGTCACCTCGGCCTCGACGAAGTTCATCGCCGGGCTGCCGATGAAGCCGGCCACGAACTTGTTCGCCGGGTGGTCGTAGAGCTGCTGCGGGGTGCCGACCTGCATCAGCAGGCCCTCGCTCATGACCGCGATCCGCGACCCCATCGTCATCGCCTCGACCTGGTCGTGCGTGACATAGACGACGGTCGTCTTGAGGCGCTGGTGGAGGCGCGCGATCTCGGCGCGCGTCTGGACACGCAGCTTGGCGTCGAGGTTCGAGAGCGGCTCGTCCATGAGGAACACCGCCGGCTCACGGACGATCGCTCGCCCGAGCGCGACGCGTTGGCGCTGCCCACCGGAGAGCTCCTTCGGCTTGCGCTCGAGGAGCTTCTGGAGCTGGATCGTCTCCGCGGCCTCGTTGACCCGCCGATCGATCTCCTGCTTGGAGACCTTGCGCAGCTTCAGTCCGAATGCGAGGTTGTCGCGGACCGACATGTGCGGGTAGAGCGCGTAGCTCTGGAACACCATCGCGATGTCCCGATCCTTGGGGGCGACGTCGTTCACGACCCGATCGCCGATACGGAGCGCGCCGCTCGAGATCTCCTCGAGGCCGGCGATCATCCGCAGGCTGGTGGTCTTGCCGCATCCGGACGGCCCGACCAGGACCATGAACTCGCCATCGCCGATCTCGAGGTTCAGGTCCTTCACGGCGTGGAAATCGCCGTAGACCTTGTTGACGTTGTCGAACGTCACCGTCGCCATGGCGCAGTCCTCCGACCTGACCGCCATCGCGGGTCCTTGCATCCCAGTCGCCGAAGCGATGTCGCACCTGACGGCGCGACGTGGACGGACCCCGTACGTGGCTGCGCAGGGTCGTCGCATCGTACGAGCGTCGTGGCCCCGTCGCAAGCCGTCGAGACGCTGGATCCGCGCCGTGACTCCCGTCGTACCATCGTTCGACCATGACATTCCCGATCGACATCAGCCGTCGCTCGTTCCTCGTCCATGCCAGCCGCGGCACCGTCGCGCTGGCGATCCTCGGCGTTGCGGGGTGCGGTCCTACCGCACTCAGCTCGGCCGGGCCGTCGGACGGGTCGAGCGCATCGATCGGTGCGGGCGGGTCGCCGTCCGGGGGCGGATCGTCCGGCACGCCGCCGTCCTCGGCCGGCGGTGCGGTCACATGGCAGCGCGCCAACCTCGGCTTCGTGTCGGCGTATGTCCTGGCCAGGGCAGGGGAGGCGGCGATCGTCGATACCGGGTTGCCCGGCAGCGAAGGCACGATCCACGAGGCACTGATGGCCGCCGGACTCGATTGGAAGGACGTCGGCCACGTGATCCTTACCCACAGGCACGGCGATCACGTCGGCAGCGTCGACGCCATCCTGGCCGCGGCCTCGGGCGCGACCGCCTATGCCGGTGAAGCCGACCGTGCCCGCATCACATCACCCCGGCCCTTGACGTCGGTCAAGGACGGCGACACGGTCTTCGGCTTGCGCATCGTGTCGACGCCGGGTCACACCATCGGGCATGTATCGGTGCTCGATGAGGCCGGCGGCATCCTCGTCGCGGGTGACGCGTTGTCGACGCACGGTGGCGAGGTCGGCGACTCCAATCCGCAGTTCACCGACGACATGGACCAGGCACTCGCGTCGATCCGGAAGCTCGGTTCGCTCACGTTCGAGACGCTGCTCGTCGGACACGGCGACCCCATCCTCGAGGGGGCATCGGCCCGGGTGGCGGCCTTCGCCGCCGGTAGCTGAGGGTTCTGTGATGGCCACGACACCGGCGGTCCACATCGCGCGCGATCGATATCACCTCGCATGGGATCCGGCGATCCCCGCCATCGAAACGGTCGAGAGCGGGTCCATCGTCGAGTTCGATCTGCTCGATGCCGCGGGCGGTCAGCTCTCGGCGACGTCGACGGTCGAAGAGCTCGGTCAGCTCGACTTCGACCGGGTCGACCAGGTCAACGGCCCGATCGCCGTCGTGGGCGCCGAGCCCGGCGATACCCTCCAGGTCGACCTGCTCGAGTTCGAACCGGCCGACTGGGGCTGGACCGCGAACATCCCGGGGTTCGGGCTGCTGGCCGACCAGTTCGCGGATCCATATCTCCGGATCACCAAGGTCCCGCGGCCCGGTGAGCGTGCCGAGTTCCTGCCCGGCGTTCGCGTCCCGATCGTGCCGTTCTGCGGGGAGATCGGGATCGCGCCGGTCGACGGGCCGCGCTCGACCATCCCGCCCGACCTCCACGGCGGGAACATGGACACGCGCCATCTGACTGCCGGGTCGACGCTCTTCCTGCCCGTCTTCCACCAGGGCGCGCGCATGTCGATGGGCGATGGCCACGCGGCCCAGGGCGACGGCGAGGTCTGCGGGACCGCGATCGAGACACCGATGCGGACGCTCGTCCGGCTGACCGTGCGCAAGGACGTGCACGTGACCGGTCCGGAGTTCCTCACGGCCGATGTGGCGACCCCGGTCGGGAGGCGGTACGGGACCGACGGCGTCGGCCCGGACCTGAACGGCGCGGCACGCGACGCCGTCAGTCGGATGATCGACTGGCTGGGGCGCGAGCACGGGATCTCGGCGATCGACGCCTACCTGCTGACCAGCGTCGCGATCGACCTGCGCATCAGCGAGATCGTCGACATGCCGAACGTCGTCGTCACGGCGCACTGCCCGCTGTCGATCTTCGACTAGCGAGACGCGGCGGCCGCGGTGCGGCCGCCGCTCAGAGACGGATCAGATGGAGGTTCGGCCCTCGGCCGTCGCGACGCTGTCGCCGCCGAATACGTCGTCGACCCTTGCCAGCGCCTCCGGATTCCGCGAGCGCAGGACGAAGTAGTAGATGACGCCGAGCACCAGCCAGATCCCGACGACGGGGGCCGTGTACTTGAGCGAGTTCTCGTACGGCGGCAGCTCGACGTTCAGGATCGGGATCGTCACACCGCCGATGACGGCGAGGACGGCCGGGATCATCGCGATGACGCCGAGGATCGGCACGACGAGATGCTTCAACGCGTTGAACTCACTGCGGCCCTCGCGCAGGTAGTAGCCGATGCACGCGAGGTTAACGGCGATGTACATGATCGCGAACAGCAATCCAACCAGCGTGCCGATCCACACATACACGTTGAGCGGCCCACTGCCCGGGAACGGATCGTCGGCCAGCACGAAGCCCAGCGCGATCGCGACGACGATCGCAAACAACGCCTGGAAGTGGACCGCGTTGACCGGTGACTTGAAGGTCGGCTGGACGGCCCCGAACCAGCGCGGCAGGAGTGTCGCCCGACCCATCGCGAACAGCGATCGGGTAGCGGCCGTTGCGCCCGCGTTCGCGTTCGCGAGGCAGCTGTTCAGGATCGCGAGGACGACGAGCAGCCCGCCGATCGGCAGCACCGCATCGGCCATGAAGCCCCACGGATCGCCGTTGTTGAACGTATAGAAGTCGGTCATCTTGTCCGGCCCGAAGAAGACCGTCGCCGCGTACCAGCAGAAGACGTAGAACAGACCGACCAGCACCGCCGACAGGATCACCGCCCGCGGGATCGTCCGGCGCGGTTCGCGCGCCTCCTCGCCCAGTGGGGCGACGGCCTCGAAGCCGACGAACGCGAGCAGGCAGAAGATCATGCCCTGGAACGCCGGCAGGACGTTGCCGTCGCTCGGGATGAAGACACTGACGGTGTTCTGTGGCGCATTGACGATCAGCAGCGCCGAGATCAGCAGGAAGATGACGATCTCGATGGTGCCGAGCACGACGCCGGTCCGAGTCGAGATCGAGACCCCGCGATACGTGAGGAACCAGACGACTGCTGCGCACAGGATGGCCAGCGGGACCCACGCGTACTGGATGTCGATGCCGAGGTAGGTCGACAGGAAGATGGCGCCGTAGAAGCCGAAGCCGCCGAGCAGGATCGGCATGACCAGAGGCTCCGCGAGGGCGAAGGACCACGCCATCAGCCAGCCGAAGAACGGGCCGAGACCACGGCCCACGTACGTGTACATCCCACCCGCCGACGGCAGGTGCTTCGCCAGCTGGCTCATCGAATACGCGGTGAACAGCACCGCGATCATCGCGAACACGACGGCGAGTGGTGTGATGCCGCCCGCGAACGCCGTCGCCGCCCCGATCGACAGGGCCGTCGCGACCGCCGGCGCCATGTGCGTGATCGATTGGAACAGGAGCTCGGTCAGCCCGATCGCATCGCGCTCGAGGCCAACCTCACCGGTCGTGGACGCCACGGAGACCCTCCTCTCCCTAAGTCCCCCAGACTCCCCCGTCCGAGCGCCCGCTACTATGCGACGCCCGGATGCAGACGGCAACGGGATCGGTTCGATCGCCAGCGTCATCGGGCCTGCGCGGATAGCCTTGCGCTATGTGGCTTCCCGAGTTCCAGGCGATCGTCGACCAGGCCGGCGCGCGGCTCGACGAATCACCGCTGGATCTGCGTATCGATGATCCGCAGTCGGGCCGGATCGTCGGCGAAGGCTCATTCGAGGCGTACCGCGACTGGTCTGCGGAGTGGCTCAGCGTCCGCGAGGGCAGGGTGCAGGCGATCGCCACGACCGTCGGCGAAGGCCGGGTCGTCGGCGAGTTCGAGCTGGACCTGGCCCAGGATGGCCGGACCTTCGCGTTGCCGGTCGCGGTCGTCGTCGAGCCTGACCTCGAGGCCGCCCAACTCGCTGTCCGCGTGTATCACAGCCAGTGGCCGATGCTCGGACATCACGTCATCCGGCCGCCACTCCTCTCGCGCGACCCGAACGTCCGGGAGTCCGACATCGTCGGCGAGTACCAGTCGGCGCTCGGTGCGGGCGACACGGATCGCATCACCGCCACGTTCGAGGATGAGGGTTGCTTCCGCGAGCCGGCGGGCGGCGAGTACCGGGTCTGCGGCCGGGAGGTGCTGCGCGAGTTCTTCGCCCGCTTCTTCAGCGCCGGTGGCGGGATCACGCTGGAGCACTGCACGGTCACCGAAGACGGGACGAGGACGGCCCTTGAGTTCAACGCCGTCAAGTGGGGCAGCGTCGAGATGCCCCACCAGGCGGGCGTCGCCGTCTACGAGCGCGGCGTGACGGGGCGGCTCCGCGAGGCGCGCGTCTACGACGACGTCGAGGGTCCCGTCGAGTAAGCCGGAGGTCAGCGTCCGCCTCGGCGAGGGGAGTTGGGGTGGCCTATGGGGCTCGAACCCATAACCTTCGGAGCCACAATCCGATGCTCTGCCGATTGAGCTAAGGCCACCGCGGCGCGGTCGTCCGTCGCAAGCGCACGGGGCGCGGGTGGACGAGGCCAGCGGAGTATAAAGCGGCCGCACCGTTTCGCGGTGCGGCCGTCATGGGCGTCGTTCGGCGCCTTTCGGCGCGAGTGCTACTCCGAGTCGGACTTGTCGCCGGTCGCGGAACCGACGTGGTTCGGCGCGGTCCACGGCGCCACCGAGCGAAGCAGGCGCACTGCCGCACTCTGGTGGTCGACCGACGCCGCGACGGGCTCCGGTTCGGGCTCGGCCACGGGGGCCGGCCACGACGAATCGGCTGTGGCGTTCGGGTCCATGACCGGGATCGGCGCCGCCTCGGACGTCGGCGCTCCGGCCGCCGCGGGCTCGCTCATCGCGGCCCCGGCCATCGCTGCCTCGGCGAGGGCGGCTCGGTCGTCGACCATCGTGCTGTCGGCGCTCGCGTCGACCTCACCGGTCATCGCGGACGCAAGCGGAGCACTCTCGTCGATCGTCGGCGTCTCGACGGTCGGTGCTTCGACGGTCGGCGTTTCGGCGACTGCCGCTTCGGCCATGGGCACAGGCTCGGCGACGATCGCTCCGACCGTGGCCTCCGGCGTCATCGCGTTGTCGGCCATGGCCATCGCTGCCGAGGCGTCCTCGGGGATGGCTGTCTCGCTCGTCGTTGCCTCGGCCTCTGCCACTGCGGCCGGGGCGTCGACTTCCGCGGACGGGGCTCCAGCCGGCGCGGCGGACTCCGCCACCGCTTCAGCGACCGGGGCCGGCTCGTCGGCCGCGGCGAATGCGGCGACCGCGCGCGAGCGGGCCTGGGCGCGGACCTGATCGAGATCGGGCGGCGCGGGGAGCGCTTCTGCGCGGGCGACGATGGTCGAGGGGTCCTCGGACTGCGAGAGCTCCTCGAAGTAGCGGTCCAGCGTGGCGCTGTACTCATCCACCGCGTGGTTCACGCCGTCGATCTCGGTATCGATGATCGAGTCGTGCTGCTGGAGGTACTCCTCGAGGCTCGATCGGCGGTCCTCGATCTTCTTGTCTGCCTCGCCGCGGATGCGCTCCATCTCGGAAGCCGACCAGCCCTGGATGTGCTCGACGTCCTCTTCCGCGAGGCGCTTGAGCTCGTCGGTCTCGATCGCGGCGCGCGCGCGAACCTTCTCGATGTGCGCGGCGGCATCGTCCGAGACGCGCGCGGCGATGCGCTCGCGTTCCTTCTGGGCGGTGGCGCGCATGGCGACGGCAAGCTCGGCAAGGAACCCGGGTCGGAGGCCGGTAGCGACGCCCTCGGTCGACCGCTCGGCGGCCGGTGCCTCGCTCACCCCGGTCGATCCCGTCGTCCCGCCCTCTGACGTGCCGTTGAGGTGGCCCGTGTCCGGGAAGATGGAGTCGTCGGTCTGGTCCATACAACTTGCTCCGTGGGGGTTGAGACCGTACCCGTCAGAGGAGGTTTTGGCAACACCTCGGCGGTGCAGTGGCGTTCAGGGCGGTGCGGGTTGGAACCGGTCAGGTGGGGTCTGGTGCGGTCCGGTGTGGTGCGGATGGGAACCACTAACGGCAAAGCCAAGGCGTGACATCATGCCGAGGTGGTGCTCGACGAACGCGCGGGAAAGCCCGCGGACCCGGCCTCGCTCGTCGACATCGACGCGCTCATCGGGGCCTACTACGATCGCCGCCCCGACCCGTCGGACCCCGCCCAGCGAGTCGCGTTCGGGACCTCCGGTCACCGCGGATCGTCGTTCCGCAACGCCTTCAACGAGGCCCACATCCTCGCGACGACCGAGGCGATCCACCGCTACCGCGTCCAGCGCGGCTATAGCGGCCCCCTCTTCCTCGGGCGCGACACGCACGCGCTCTCGAAGCCGGCGACGCGGACGGCGCTGAGCGTCCTGGTCGAGCGCGGCGTGGACGTCCGGATCGATGAACGCGATGGCTACACCCCGACGCCCGCCGTCTCGCACGCGATCCTGACGGCGAACCGGCCCTCGAACAGCTGGCGACACCTGGCCGATGGCATCGTCGTCACCCCGTCGCACAACCCGCCGGATGACGGCGGCTTCAAGTACAACCCGCCGAACGGCGGCCCGGCCGACACCGACGTGACGCGCTGGATCCAGGACGAGGCGAACCGGATCCTCGAGGCGTCCGGTAGCGACGGGCTCGACGGCATCCCACGTGCCAGTGACGAGGAGGTGCAGTCGCGCGTCGGGCGATACGACTTCCTCGGCCAGTACGTCGATGACCTGCCGTCCATCGTCGACCTGGCGATGATCCGGAAGTCCGGCGTTCGGATCGGCGTCGACCCGATGGGCGGCGCCAGCGTCGACTACTGGGGCGCGATCGCCGAGCGGTACCGCCTCGACCTGACCGTCACGAACACCACCGTCGACCCGACGTTCGGCTTCTTGACCGTCGACTGGGACGGCAAGATCCGGATGGACCCGTCGTCGCCGTACGCGATGGCCAGGCTGGTCGAGCTTCGCGACCGGTTCGATATCGCGGTCGGCAACGATGCCGATGCGGATCGCCACGGCATCGTCACCCCGACGACCGGGCTCATGAACCCCAACCACTTCTTGTCAGCAGCGGTGAACTATCTGTTCGGCGGTGCCAAACACGGCGTTCCGGCGTGGGGCCCCGACGTGGGCGTCGGCAAGACCCTCGTCTCGTCGTCGATGATCGATCGCGTGGCGGCCGACCTCGATCGTCGCCTTGTCGAGGTCCCGGTCGGTTTCAAGTGGTTCGTCGACGGGCTGATCGACGGCTCGATCGGGTTCGGCGGCGAGGAGAGTGCCGGCGCATCGTTCTTGCGGCGCGACGGCACCGTCTGGACGACCGACAAGGACGGCATCGTCGCCGACTTGCTGGCGTGCGAGATGCAAGTCCACTCCGGCCCCGCACGGATCTACGAGCGATTGACGGAGCGCTTCGGCGCACCCGCCTACCGGCGGGTCGACACGCCAGCAACCCCGGAACAGAAGGCCGCACTCGGTGCGCTCAGCGAATCGGACATCACGGCCACGGAGCTCGCCGGTGATCCGATCACAGGCATCCTCACCAAGGCGCCGGGAAATGGTGCGCCCATCGGCGGGCTCAAGGTGACGACCGCAACGGGCTGGTTCGCGGCGCGCCCGTCCGGGACCGAGAACGTGGCGAAGGTCTACGCGGAAAGCTTCCAAGGCGAAGCGCATCTCGAGCGGCTGCTGACCGAGGCGCAGGCGCTGGTCGCGGAGGTCACCTCGCGCGCCTAGTCCGCAGAGCGATCGTCAGATGGGAACGATGTGGGTCCCGTCGAGCTTCGCGTGGATACGGTCGAGCAGAACACGCGTGCGGTCGATCGACGCGCGCGACTGGCTGAGGACGGCAGGCGTTCGATCGCTCGGACCTGCCGTCAGGTCCTGGTAGGTCTCGCGGAGCGAGCGCACGGCAAGCGCGACCGACGCATGGTCGGGATCGACCGGCGGGATCCGCTTCAGGAGGCGCTCAGCATCACGCCAGGCCTCGAGTGTCTCTTCGACGATCGTCAAGGACGCTCCGTCCGCAGGGAGGGCTCTGTCCGCTGTGACGGCAGCGGCTCCGCTGGGAGCGACCATGGTATACGCGGATGGCCGCGAATCCAATATCAGCGCGGGCTCGCGCCGAAATAGGGGTGCGGCGCGGCCTCAGCGGGTCGTAGCGGCGATGAGCTCGCGCGCCGAACCGGTCCGCTCGAGCTCGCGGGTCGGGCGTTGCGCTTCCTCCTCCTCGCTCGACGCGGCGGCGACCGGGACCTTGGTGGGCTCGACAGCGGCCGGCATGATCAGCCGTCGGTAGACCGACTCGTACGCGTCCACCATCCGATCAGCGGAGAAGCGTTCTCTGGTCTTGGCGGCGATCTCGACCCGATCGAGGGCGCCGACCCGGGTGACGGCGAGCGCCGCCTCGTCGAGGTCGTCGACCAGGAATCCCGTCACGCCATGGTCGATGGTCTCGGTCAGCCCACCGGCGCGGCGTGCGATGACCGGGGTGCCCGTCGCCATCGATTCGATCGCCACCAGGCCGAAGGGTTCCGGCCATGCCCCGAGCATGACGGTCGCCAGGGCCTTGACCATCAACTGATCTCGCGTGGCCGTATCGACCTCGCCTCGCCAGTCGACGATGCCTTCCTCGATCGCCGGTCGCACGACGGTTTGGAACAAGGCTTGTTCCTCGCCCTCATGGACCTTGGCCGCGATGACGAGTCGGCGGCGTGTCCGTCGCGCGAGCTCGATGGCGAAGTCGACGCCCTTCTCTCGAGTGACCCGTCCGACGAAGAGGAGATCGTCACCGGGGCGCCCGCCGATCGGCGTCGTCGTGAAGTCGATACCGTGGTGGATCGTCGCGAGCCAGTTCGCATCCGGGTTCCAGCGCCGCTGGCTGTCGCTGATCGCGACGAGCGGGATCGACGGCATCGCGTCGATGTACTGCGTCGCACCGGCGACGTCGAGGCGGCCGTGGAGCGTGGTCACGACCGGAACCGGCGCATGCTGCGCGAACAGGAAACCCTGCGTCTCCACATGGGAGTGGATGATGTCAAACCGCTCGGCCTCATCCCATGCGCGCGCGACAGCCATCTGGAAGTAGACGCCGAGATCACCCGTCATGCCTTCGCGCCACAACGCCCGCGGGACGACGGGGACGACCTCGCACGGAAGATCGGAGTCGCCGGTCGTGAAGACAGTCACCTGATGACCGCGGGCGTGGAGGCCCAAGGCGAGCGACGTCACGATCCGCTCCGTGCCGGCGTAGGTGGGCGGGGGGAGCGAAACGACGGGCGGGGCGATCAGGCCGATGCGCATCGGCCGCGTGTCGCCCTCTGAACGCGGCGCGCGCGGGAACGTCCTCACGGTGGGGTGGCCTCCTCGAAACATTGACGTGGACCCGGGTCGCGACCGCGAGTCGTGGGCAAAGGGTCGCTTGTCAGGCGGTCAGGCCGCGCCAGCGCGAGCAGGAGGAGACATCACAGAATCATCGCGAGCACGGTCCGCCGAGCCGGCCAGGGTCCGTCGCAATGCGATTGCACCGTCGTCGGCCCGTTCTGCGTGACCGCTGTCGAGGCTCGCGCCGCATGTTTTGCGCGTACTGATGAGATCCTGGACCGGAGGCGAAGACGTGTCCCACCCGCGAAGGTCGCGAGGCTGATGATGGCGGCGCATCGCCTCCACCCGGCCGACAGACTGCGAGCTATCAGGAGGCGGGTGGTACGCCTCCTCCCGGGCGCCCCGGAGACGGTGCGCTACCGAAACGATGCCGCCGGGCGGATGGCCGCGCTGACCAGGCCGGCAGTGCTGCGCCAGACGCCCAGGTCGACCGGCGATCGTCGTCCGTGACGCACGCGAGGATGCGCCGAGCGACCTGAGATGCGGTCGAGACGGATCGCGGGTGCCCGCTGGTCGCCGCTGCATCTACCTTCGAGTGATGCTGGTCCCAGGCTCGATCCGGCAGTGCCCGATCGAGCGCGGCGGAACGACGGCGTGACGGCAGCCTCCGCGCCCAGGGCGCTCCCAGAGCGGGACGCCCCCGGGCCCGCTGCCTGACGCCGGCACCAGTCGGACGAGAACATCCTGCGGTACCCATGCGGGCCGCGTGTGGGACCTTCGCGTCGCAGACTGACCGGTCCGTCCCGGCGACCGTCGAGGAATGGCGTTCTCGCTCACCCCGGTCTCGAGTCGTGGACCGATAGGACTCGTGGTGGTCGCCGGGCTGGCGGCGGCTGCGCTGATGGCGCTGCCGGGCTTCACGGCTGCCGGGCCCAGGGCCGGCGCGGACTGGGCGGTGGGCGCGTTCAGCGCTGATGCCGAGGCTGCACTCATCGCCGCGACCGAGCACTCTCGTGACGAGGCCGGTGACGCATCGTTGGTCGTCGACCCGGCGCTGACCGTCGTCGCTCGCTGGCGAAGTCGTGACATGGTCGAGCGGGCGTACTTCAGCCACGACATCCAGGACGTCGGCACCGTGTTCCACCAGCTCGACGCGGACGGGTACTGCTACGAGCTCGCCGGCGAGAACATCGGCTGGGACACCGACGCCGATGAGGCCGCGCCCGCCGCGATCCACCAGATGTTCCTCGACTCGCTCGACCATCGGCGCAACATCCTCGAGACGCGCTGGGACGCGATCGGGGTAGGGGCGTTCAAGGCCGCGGACGGCCGCAAGATGTGGACGGTCCTGTTCGCCGATCGCTGCGGCTAGCCGTCGCGACCGATCCAGACCGGCACGGACCGACCCATCCCGCGCAGGGCAGGATGCTAGACTCGCCTCGAGGTCGCGCCCCCCGACGACCTGACTTCGGAGTCTCGCTTGACGATCGCCCTGCCGCGACTCGACCGAAGCACCGCCGCTGACCGCGGCATCACCCTCGCAGATTTCCTGGTCCCGGTCGCCATCGCCGAGCGCACCCCGACGCGCGTACGACACATCGCGCTGATCGTCGCCGGTGCCCTCGTCGTCGCGCTCTCGGCCCAGGTCGTCATCCCGATGGAGCCAGTGCCGTTCACCGGCCAGACGTTCGGCGTGCTGGTCGTCGGCGGCGCGCTCGGCTTCCGGCGCGGTGGGGCCGCCCTGTTGCTCTACCTGGCCATCGGTGCCTTGGGCGTCGGCGTCTTCGCCGGGGGAGACTCTGGCGTTGCCAAGATCGTCGGCGCGACCGGTGGGTACCTGATCGGTTTCGTAGTCGCTGCCGCGATCGTCGGTCGGTTGGCGGAGCTCGGCTGGGATCGGCACATCGGCGGGTCGCTGGCTGCCATGGCCATCGGCACGGCCGTGATCTACGCGATCGGCGTTCCGTGGCTCAAGGTCACGCTCGGGATCCCGTGGGAGACCGCGGTCTCCGAGGGGATGACCAAGTTCCTCCTGTGGGACGCGGCGAAGCTCGTCGTCGCGGCCGGCATCTTCCCCGCCGCCTGGTGGTTCATCGGGCGCCGACCTGAGGATCGCTGACCGCCGTCTTCAACGACCGGTACGACTCGCGGAGCAACCACGCCACCTCGGGCCAGTACGCTCGACCTGATCCCTTCGGTCCGTCCGGGTCGTCGGTCGCGCCGCGGTCGCGCACCTCGGCAGCCAGGCCACGCAAGCGTCCGGCCTCAGCCACCGCGGACTCCGGGACCTCGTAGATCGACGCATACAGCCGTGTGATCGCATCGCCGGCCGCCTCGCCCGCAGCAAGCCCGATCTCGCGCCGAACGACCCACCACCGAAGCTCACGGCGAGCGACGTCCTCCGCATCGACGTACTCGGGCAGGCCGAGCCGTCGATATGCGCGGGCGATGTCGCCTGCGTATCGGTCGTAGTCTCCGGTCGCCCTCGCGAAGCCCGCGGCGGCACGTGTCAGCAGCACGCCGGCGATCAGCGCGGTCGGCCACGAAGCGCCCGCCTGTTCACGGAGGGCGAATACCAGCCAGCCGAAGAGCCGGGCGGGCTGGCGTCGGTAGTACGCCTTCCACATCCGTGTCTCGAGCGTCGCCGATCGATCGGCGTCGAACGCCGTGCCCCAACGTCCCAACGGTGCCTCCAGCGTCGTCCCGGTATGGTGCTCGAGGTGGATACGCAGCATCGCGACCCAGGGATGTTCGGGCCCGACTCGGAGGCATGGCGGTTCGATCGCGAGGCCATGCTGCTGCTCGGTGCGGGTCCGCGCGCGCTGCTCCTCCAGCTGGCGCATCCATCGGTCGCCGCCGGTGTCGATGAACACTCCGACTTCAGGGCCGATCCGTGGCGCCGCCTCGACGGGACGCTCCGGAGCTACCTCCGGATCATCTACGGCTCCACGGCGGCGGCGCGCGCGGAGATCCGGCGGCTGAACGCGCTCCATCGCGGGATCACCGGCGCGGGCTACAGCGCACGCGACCCGGGGCTCTCGATGTGGGTCCACGCGACGCTCGTGGACTCGACGATCGTCGCGAACGATGCGTGGGCCGGTCCGGTGACCCGCGACCAGGCCGCACGCTTCTACGACGAGACGAAGCCGATCGCGCGGGCATTCGGCGTGACGGACCGCGACCTGCCCGCTGACCTCGCCGCCTTCGAGACGTACCTCGCGGACCAGATGGGCCCGGACGGACCGGTCAGGGTCGGCGACACGGCACGTGACCTCGCCGAGGCGATCCTCCACCCGCCACTCCCGGGCGTCCTGGGCAGTCTCGGCGTCCCGACTCCCGTCTACGACTGGACACTGTGGCCGTCGCTAGGTCTGCTGCCCGTGCCGATCCGGGACGCCTATGGCTTCCGTTGGGGACCGATCGAACGCGCGATCTCCGCGTGGCTCGTCACGGCCTGGCGAGCGTGGAACCCGATCCTGCCCACGTCCTTCCGTCAGATGCCGCAGGCCCTTGCCGCTGAGCGGCGGATCGCCGCGGTGCTCGCCACGGCGCCCGGGGGCCCGCCCGACCCGGAGACGGTCGCTCAGTAGATCGACGGGAAGCGCGGTCGGAAGACGGCGGAGAGATAGACCGGCGTCGCGTCGTCGAGGGTGGTGAGCAGCGTCGGTGTCGTCGATATCCGGTAGCGCTGTGCGGTCACGTATGACCGCAGCGTCGACCAGAAGAGGGTGGATCCCATCCGCCGACGCACGTCGTTCAGCAGGTTGCCGCCCTGGATATAGACGATCTCGTAGTAGCAGGCGGCGCTGTAGCGGTAGATCGACAAGTCGAGTCGGGACGTACCGCAGCGGCTCGCCCGTCTGGTGCCGGTCACGTCGCGCGCCACGAAGTCGGCGACGGCCTCGTCCGCGAAGGGCTGCCGTGCCTGGTCGTTCCCGACCAAGCTGTAGAACCACTGGTGGGCGGTCTCGTGTGCGACGAGGTAGCGCAGATTCGCGCTGCCGACCCCGAACGGGATCCACGTCAGCCCCGGCGACTCCATCCCGTAGCCCCCGGCCGACTGGACGACCTTGTAGATCGTGTAGGGATACGGCCCGAGTCGCGCCTGCATGGCGCGAAGCGCATCGACCGCCGCATCGAGGATGAGCGCGTGGTTCGCCGATGAGCGGTAGTAGTAGCGGACCTTCTTCGTCCCGAGGGTCGCGGTGACCGTGCGGAAGTCGGGCGCAGCGGTGATCGTGACATCGCGGACGTTCCGGGCGACGAAGCGCTGTGTCAGGCCATCGCTCGACTGGGAGACACGGTCGGCCGTCGAGGCGATCACGAGCCTGCGGTCGGTGCGGACGCTGACAGTGACCTCGGGACTCACGGGCGTGACGAACGGATCGCCGTGGTTGGGCCTTGTGAATGGGGTGGCGCGACTCACCCACGGGATCCACCGGTACGCATCGACGATGCCGTTGGTGCGTGTGAACATCCAGTTCGAGCCGGCCAGCGTGCTGCGCAGGGTCGCGGTGTAGTGGACACGGATCGTCACCGTGTCGCCGGCGGCGAGGATGCCCCCGAGCGGCACGAGGATCGTCTGGTCGCTGACCCTGGCGTCGACGCGCCGCCCGTCGACTTCGACGACCCGCAGCCGCATCCCGCCGAGCCGCGCCGCGATCGTGTTGAGCTCGACGCGGTCGATGGGGCCGCCCGAGGTGTTCGTGATCGTCGCGATGGTGTTCGCCTGGAACGACCGACTGGAGAACCCGAGCGTCAGACCGACGAGATAGCGCGCGGTCAGATCGACGCTCGACCGGTTCACCGTGCCCGGGGTGATGGTGGAGATCGCTCGCGTCGTGGCATCCGCGACGGGCGCCGGCGCCGAGGCCGGCTCGACGGCCGAAGCGGCATCCGGATACGACCGCGAGTCGTGGAGATCCGCGAGCCGCGGATCGCAGGCCAGCGCCGGACCGGCGATGCCGGCGATCATGAGCATGGCGAGCCCGACCGGCGCGAGCGCGCGACGTGCCGTCCCCCTTCTCATCGGCGAATCGTATCGGGTGGCGTCCACCGCCCGACCCGGAGGGTCGACCGGCGCGCCCGTACACTGCCCGCCATGGCGGCTGGCATCGTCACCGACGGCTTCATCGACGCCCTCGGCGCTCGTCTTCCGGGCTTGCGACTCCTCACCGACGAGACCGACCGCGAGTCGTACCGTCGGGACGAGACGCCGTTCATCAGCACGGGCCTCCCTGGTGCGGTCGCGCTACCGACCGAAACAGCCCAGGTCGTCGGCATCGTCAAGACCTGCGCCGAGTTCGACGTGCCGATCGTCCCGCGCGGTGCCGGCTCAGGGTTGAGTGGTGGCGCCACCGGCATCGATGGCGCCCTGACCGTCGCGTTCACCGCGATGGATCGCATCGTCGAGATCGACGCCCCGAACCTCTGCGTCGTGACGCAGCCGGGCGTGATCAACGCTCGGCTCAAGGCGGCCGTCGCTGAGCACGGCCTGTTCTACGCGCCGGATCCCGCGAGCTTCGAGATGTGCTCGATCGGCGGGAACCTCGGCACGAATGCGGGCGGGCTGTGTTGCGTGAAATACGGGCAGACCCGCGACTCGGTGTTGTCGCTCGAGGTCGTGATGGCCGACGGCAGCGTCATCCGTACGGGCGGCAAGAACGTCAAGGACGTTGCCGGCTATTCGCTGACCCATCTGATGGTCGGGTCGCAGGGGACGCTCGGGCTGATCACGGAAGCGACCCTTCGCCTCCGCCCCACGCCGCCCGCCCGCGCGACGCTGCTGGCCTTCTTCCCGACACTCGAATCCGCGGGTGATGCAGTCGCCGGCATCGCCGCCGCTGGCCTATCGCCAGTGACGCTCGAACTGATGGACCGGTTCACGATCAGGGCCGTCGACGACGTCCACGGGCTCGGGCTCGATCGCGACGCGGCCGCGATGCTGATGATCGAGTCGGACCTGCCAGGCGTCGCCGCGCACGATGAGCTGGAACGTGCCGAGACGGTCTGCGCCCAGGTCGGGGCGACGGCCACGATCCGCTCGCAGACCCCCGCCGAGGCCGACATGCTGCGCCAAGCACGCCGCGCCGCCCACTGGGCCCTTGAGAGGATCGGCGACGTCAAGATGGAGGACATCGGCGTGCCTCGGTCGCGTGTACCGGACATGCTGCGTGCGGTCGAGGCGATCGCGGCAAAGCACGACGTCCAGATCGGCACGTTCGGGCATGCCGGTGACGGCAACCTGCACCCGGATCTGGTGCTCGAGCGTGGCGACCCACGAGCCGAGGTCGTGACGAAAGCGGTCCAGGCCGATCTCTATCGCGCGGCGCTCGATCTCGGCGGGACGGTCACCGGCGAGCACGGCATCGGGTCGGTCCGCCGCGAGTGGCTCGAGGAGCAACGGGGAGCCGACGCGATCCGCGTCATGCGCGCGATCAAGACCGCACTCGACCCGCAGGGCCTGCTCAACCCGGGAAGGGTCCTGCCCTAGCGTCGGCGCGCCCATTCCCTCGGCGACTCATCCGCGCGCGTCCCGACTGCGCATGACCGGACAAGCCACGACGGAAGAGTCGCGACGTCGTCGGGGCGATCCATCGGCCGGGGCCCTGTGGAGGAGCCCGGCCGCCGCTCCACAAAAGGAGGGATCGCATCCCCCATGTCTTCTCGGAAGCTGGCCGCGTTCGGCACAGCGGTCGTGGCGCTGACCATCGGCGTCGCACCGATCTTGACGAACGCAGCCGACCACCTCGACGCCCCCGCTCTGGGCGGGGCGACGGCGAACGGGCAGATCGCCCCGCACTCGGAGCACGGCGACCGCGACATCAATGATGTCTACGTCTTCCGCGCGCCCGACAACGCGAACCGGACGGTCATCGCCATGACCGTGAACCCGGCGATCAACCTGTTCGGCGGCCATTTTGGGACCAACGTCCGCTACATCTTCAACGTCGACAAGAACGGCGACAACAAGGCCGATCTGGCCTACGTCGCCCGGTTCGGCAGCGTTGACCGTGGTAGCAGCGCGATGAAGCCCGAGCAGGACTACCGGATCGTGAAGTACACGGGCTCGAACGCTCGCTCGTTCGACGAGGGCACGACGGTCGCCTGGGGCGAGTCGAACGGCGGCAACGCCTCGACCCGCTACAGCCTCCGGGCCTGGGCCGGAGTTCGCTCCGACCCGTTCTTCTTCGATCTGACGGGCTTCATCGGCACGTCGACCAAGCTGAAGACGGGCACAGCGGTGGGCGGCGATGCGCTCGGGAACAACCCGACCGACTTCTTCGCCAACCTGAACACCAACGCGATCGTCCTGTCGATCCCGAACTCGCAGCTCCCGGACACCATCGGTGTCTGGGCGACGACCCAGTACCGCAGCGACGGCCGCTGGCGCTCCGGCGATCAGATGGGCCGCCCGGCGATCAACACGGTCTTCAACCCGCTCGCCGACAAGGACCTGTTCAACCGGACCCCACCCAGTCGCCAGGCGACGGCCTACGACGGCAAGTTCCGCAAGAACGTCATCGACACCCTCAAGTTCTACTCGAGCCTTGACTCGGAAGGGGCGTACTCGAACGCGCAGGCGGCGGCGCTCGCCGGGGTCTTGATCCCCGACGTGCTCGTCTACAGCCGCTCGAGCAAGCTGCCCGCTCCGCTGAATGGCCGCGCTCTCGCAGACGACGTCATCGACGTCGAGCTGAACGTGACCACGGGCGGCGACCCGCTCGGGCTGTTCTCGGATCGCGACGCCACCGGCGCCGTGCCGAGCGACGGCATCGGGCCGCACACCGACTACCTGGCGAACTTCCCCTACCTGGGCAAGCCGCACTAGGTCGGACCTGGGAGGCGGCCTTGCGCCGCCTCCCACGACCATTCGATGGGACGCGACACCATGAGCCTTCTCACCCACGCCGGATCGCACCGAGGCCCGCGGGTCGTCGGATTCTCGTTGGCGGCGCTCGCCGTCGTGGCAGCCACGTACGTCGCCTCGGGCCTGCGGCCGACAGCCGCTCCGGTCCGGCCAGCGGTCGCTGCCGCGACCACCCTTGGCGTCGATCCAGCAACCGCCAACACGCCGCTCGATGCGGGCAGCGCGCCCAACGTCAGCCTCGAGCAGGTCGACCACTCGATCGGTGCCTGGTCGAAGAACCTGGCGACCAACCCACACGATTACCTCGCCGCGACGAACCTGGCGATCCTCTACCAGGGTCGCGGCCGCCTCAGTTACGACCTCGGCGACTACCAGCGGTCGCTGGACGCGGCTCGCCAGGCGCTCACCATCGAGCCCACGGATGTCGAGGCGCGGCTCGCGGAGGCATCGACGCTCGTCTCGCTCCACGACTTCGACAAGGCGCGTACGACGGCAGACGAGGTCCTCGTCGATGTGCCAGGGGCGCCGGCTGCGCTCGCCGTTCGCTTCGATGCCGAGCTCGAGCTCGGGCGGATCGATGACGCGCGGAAGGATCTCGCCGAGCTGAAGTCGACCGGGGGGCCGGCGATCCTGATCCGCGAGGCGCGACTGGCGTCAGTCACCGGCGATGCGACGGGAGCCGTCGGGCTGGCGATCGACGCCCGCAAGGCCGCGGTCGAGGACGAGGTCCAGGATCTCGGCATCTATGACTACGCGGTCGGCGAGTACGCCCGCCTGGCCGGCGACGGATCACGGGCGCTGGCGAGCTACAAGGCCGCGCTCGACATCAGGCCGACCGATGTCGGTTCGCTCATCGGGATGGCCCGGATCGACGCGTTCGAAGGAAAGACCGACGATGCGATCGACGCCCTGCGCCGCGCGACGGATATCGCGCCGCAGCCTGAAGCGCTCGGGTTGCTCGGCGATCTGCTTCACGCGACCGACCCGGCCGATGCCGCCGCGACGAAGGCCTTCGACACCATCCGTTTCATCGAGCAGCTCGGCGACATCCAGGCGACGACGTACGACCGGCAACTCCTTCGCTTCGAGGTCGATCATGGCGGCGCGAACGACGCGCTTCTGGACAGGGTCCGAACGTCAGTCGAGGCGCGACAGGACGCGGCTGGTCACGACCTGCTCGCGTGGACCCTGTACAGGCTTGGACGGCCTTCAGAGGCAGCTGCTGAGATAGCCGCAGCTCGGGGCCTCGGCGCCGATGACGCCCGACTCCGGTTCCACGACGGCGCGATCCGCCTGGCAATGGGCGATGTCGATCACGGACGCGTGCTTCTGCGCAGTGCCGCGGATCTGGGTCCGGCGCTCGACCCAAGCGAGCGCCAGGAGGTCGCCGCGCTCCTCGCCGGCTGACGAGTTGACGCCGCTCGGCGGCGCGACGATGATGCGGCCACATGGCCGCACATCTGTTCCGAACATCTGTGCATCGCGGAAGCTGGAGCGTCGATGGGCGCTGACCGGGACCTGCTCGTCCAGGTCAGCCGCCTCTACTACGAGCTGGGTGAGACGCAGAACGAGGTCGCCGATCGGCTCGGGCTGACCCGCCCGCAGGTGAGCCGGCTGCTGAAACGGGCCCGCGCAGAAGGCGTCGTCGAGATCCGCATCATCGACCGGGACGCCGTCGTGTCGCCGGCAGCGGACGAGCTGGCCCGGCGCTTCTCGCTGGCGGGAGTTCACCTCGCGCCTTCTCTGCGTGGGCCTGAGGACCTGACCAGGCGCATCGTCGGGCGCCTCGGAGCACAGGTCTTGCGCTCGAGCGTCCGCGACGGCGCGATCATCGGGATCGGCGATGGCGCGTCGGTCAGTGCCGTCACGGACGCCCTCGAGGATGCCGTCAGCCCGATCCGGGCGACGGTCGTGCCGCTCGCGGGTGGGTATTGGTCCACGAGCTCGGATCGTGACCCCTTCCGTCGGGTCGCC
>DATNFQ010000277.1:0-12613 GCA_035606295.1 Patescibacteria group bacterium | reverse complement strand
AGGCGGGATCGCGATCCGGAACAGGGCAGCACCGGACAAGGTGAATTGATGGAGGTTGGCGCCGCCCGTGGCGACGTCACCCGGCGCGAACGTCTGGTTCGCGTCCTGCTTGACGTTCGCGTGGGTCAACGTCGCCTTGACGAGGCCGTGGGCGCCCGCCGTGTATACCCCGCTGTAGCCGAACTTGACGGGGACGTCCACGGAGCCGGCAGCGCCGGAAGCCGCGACCTCATCCGGCGCATCGAACTGCGCGCCCTTCACAGCCATCGGGCTGCGGACCTTGTAGCCCTTCGATACCCAGGTCAGCGAGCCGAACCGCCAGGCGCCGATCGGCGCGCTGACGTTCGTGACCGTCACCGTGAACGTCGCCGACTGACCCCGCCGGAGCGTGATCCTCGACGGCGACACCTTCACCTTGAAGCCCGGGGGCGCCGAGACGCGCGCGCGGTAGGTCACCCGTGCGTTACCACGCGTGACGCTGGTCACGGTCCGGGTCACGGTCTGGCTCCCGGCCACCTCCGAGATGCCGATCGACGGCAGGTTGAGGTCGACCGGCGAGCTCGGCACGCCGAGGCTGGCGAGGAGGTCGCAGCTGGCCGGCGTGAAGACCTCCCACTTCATGCCGCAGGTGAAGGCGGCGTAGTCAAAGAGGCCGGCGTCATACACGAGCCCAGGTTGGGCGATCGACCCCTTGCCCCAGTTCCCGCCCGGTCGGACGTGGCCGGCGCCGAAGTCGAACGGATCGGCCTTGCTGACCTTGTCGTTGTCACGCACGTTCTGGTAGGCCGTCGTCATGAGCGCCGACTTGGCTTCGGCCGCCGACCATTCGGGGTGCGCCTGCTTGAGGAGGGCGAAGATGCCGGCCACATGCGGGCTCGACATCGACGTGCCCGCGATCGCCTGGAAGAGCTCGCCAGGAGGGGTGTCTGGATCGGGGAACGGCGAGTTGCCGGCCAGGATCTGGATCCCGGGCGCCGTGACATCCGGCTTGATGATGTCCGGCGCGACGGTGTCCGGCCCGCGCGACGAGAAGATCGTCATCGATGGCGCCGTGCGCAGGGTCGTCTTCCGCGGCCGCCCGCTATCCGTACGGACGCTGATACGGGCTGTCGGGTTCGACGCAGCGTGGATGTACGCCTTGATCGCGAGGCCAGGCGTGTTGTCGATGTGGACCGACGGGACCCAATGGTTATCCGTAAAGAGGTTGTCGACGTCGGTCTCGTTGTACATGACCATGCCCGCGCCACCGGCCTCGAACACGGCCTTGCTCTTCTCGGCCCGACCGACGACCCCGCGGATGCAGAGCACGACCTTGCCTTCGACCTTCGCCCGGTCGAGCTTGCCTGGCTCGCAGATGGCGCTGCCCGCGTCTGCCGCGTCGACCAATGGGCGCGTGCCCAGGTTCTTGGTGATCGACGCGCCTCGGTAACTCTTGCCGTTCCCGAGCGTGACGGCGCCCTGGAAGAACCGTCGCTGCGTGCTCGCCCCGACGGCCGTGACCCACGGCATCGTGGCCGGGTTGCCGACCGTGCCCGGGTTCGGGCCATCGTTGCCTGCCGACGTCGCGATGAATACGCCGGCATCGGCCGCGAACAGCATCGCGATCTCATCCGCGGCGGGGAGGCCCGCGCCGCCACCGATCGAGTAGTTGATGACGTCCACGCCGTCGGCGACGGCCTGGTCGATCGCGGCGGCGAGGTCCGACGTGAAGCCGCCCAGGTCGCCGAGCGCCTTGTAGGCCACGATCCGCGCCCGCGGGGCGATGCCCGAGATCCGCGCGACAGGGAGCCCGAAGACGCGGGCAAGGACCTTGCGGTCGCCCGCGGCCGTCGACGCCGTGTGCGTGCCGTGGCCGGAATCGTCCCGGGCCGAGTCGAACTCGGTCGGCTCAGCGCCGATGACGGCCCGGTACGTCTTGAGCATCTGCCGCGCTCCGAGCAGCTTCTCGTTGCAGGTGAACGGCTTGTCGTTCGCGTTGTGGGCCGTGTTGCCGAAGTCGCATGGGATCGGCCCGATCGGCGACGGGCCATACGTCCCGTCGTCGGCGAAGGAGGGGTGCTCGGGCCAGATGCCCGTATCGATCACGCCGACGACGACGTTCTCGCCCGTGTAGCCGCGGTCGTACGGACCGCCATCGGCGGTGAGCTGGAGGAAGCCAGGCGTGCTGTCGGTCTGGGGATGGCGCATCTGGTCCTCGAGGACACGGACCACGCCCTTCTGGGCCTTGATCCGGTCGACCTGCGAGGGGGTCAGGAGGGCGGCATAGCCATTGAGTGCGTACGAGTAGTCTTGGATCTTCTTCGTCATCGCCACGCCGCCCTGCTGCAGCGAGCTGTCGTGCTGGCTCTGCAGGAGCGACTGGTACTGGCGGGCGGCTGCGCTTCGGCGATCGACCTTCCTGCCTGCTGTCGGTTTCGTCGCTGCGATCCCACGGGTGCCACCGGCATATGCCGCGATGGGGTCTGCCGCCATGACCACGACATACGGCTTCGCCTTCTCCGTCGCCGCGACCGGTAGCGCGATCGCCGGTATCGCGAGCGAAACGGCGGCTGCGACCGCCAGGATCCGAAACGCCCTCATCCGCCGCATGCGGCTTCCTCCCCGGAGTTCCCGAATGTCGTCGTCGAGCGGGAACGTGCTGTCTCGACCAGGAGCGCGGGTTCCGTCCTCGGCGCGGGTCACCTCCGTGACCTGATGCGCGACCATCCCATCCGCGCACGGACGCGCGGATGGGATCGCCCGCGGTAGGCTGGCGGCGATCGTCGTCGGTGCGTCCGATGATGCCCCTTCGGAGAGGCCGCTGCACGATGAACTCGAATCTGGATCCTGGAAGACCAGCCGGTCGCGCGTCGACACGCGCGCTTGCGGCGGCGGGCCTTGTTCTAGCGCTGGGGGTCGTGATGGCCGGGTGCAGTAGCAGTGGCGGCGGTACCGGTGGGTCCGGCGGGTCCTCCGCTTCGGCGGGTGGCGCGTCCGCCGCGGCGCCGAGCGCGAGTCTCGAGCTGGCGTCGCCCAAGTCCCCCGCGGCGGGCGGGAACACCTACACCGGCGTGCTGCGGTCGGACGCGATCGAGGGCGGCTGCGCCTACCTGCTGGCCGCCGACGGGCAGAAGTACGAGATCATCCCGCCCGACGGCTGGGAGCTCCAGAAGGCCCCGGCAGCCGTCGTCTCACCCTCCGGTGAGGTCGTGGCCAAGGCCGGCGATGTCATCACGGTCCATGGTGACGAGGCCGACATGATGTCGATCTGCCAGATCGGCCCGATCATCCAGGCGACGGACATCGTCGCCGGCCGGTAGCCCGCTGGCCGACGGTCAGGCGGCCGTTTTCAAGCGGCGGCGAGCGCCTCGCCGAAGATCTCGACCGCCTCATTGATCTCGGCGGCCGTCACGTTCAACGGTGGCAGCCAGCGGATGACCTCGTGCTGCGTACCGCAGGTGAGGATGAGGAGCCCGCGGCTGAGACACTCGCTGATCAATCGGTCCGGCAGCGTGCCATCCGGCTCGCGAGTCGCCCTGTCCTTGACGAACTCGACGCCGATCATCATCCCGGGGCCGCGGATGTCGCCGATCCGGTCGTCCTCCGCGGCGATCCGCTCGAGGCCAGCGCGAAGCTGGGCGCCTCGCTCGGCGGCGTTCTCGACGAGCTTTTCTGACGAGATCGTCTCGAGGACGGCGACCGCGGCAGCACACGCGACCGGGTTCCCGCCATACGTCGAGCCGTGGGCGCCTCGGCCCCAGCGCTCCTGGATCTCGCGCGACGACGCGATCGCGGACAGCGGAAGGCCGTTGGCGATGGACTTCGCGATCACGACCACGTCCGGGACGATGCCCGCGTGCTCGAACGCCCACATCTTCCCGGTGCGTCCGTAGCCGCACTGCACTTCGTCGGCGATCAGCAGGATGGCGTGCTCGTCGCAGAAGGCGCGGAGCTGCTGAAGGAACGCGGCCGGCGCCGGATTGAACCCACCCTCGCCCTGGACGGGTTCGATGACGATGGAACCGACGGCTGACGGCGGGATCGCGGTCGATGTCAACGTCCGGAGGTCGGCCATCGCCCTCGCGACCGCGACGTCCTCGTCACCACCGAAGTCTCGATAGACATTGGGGAATGTCGTCAGGTGGACCGAGGGCACCATCGGCTCGTAGCCCGCACGGTAGTTGATCGCGGAGCTCGTCACGGCCATCGCGCCGAACGTCCGCCCGTGGAAGCCGCGACGGAACGCGATGATCCCCGGCCGACCCGTCACGCGACGCCCGAGCTTCAACGCGGCGTCGATGGCCTCGGAGCCCGAGTTCAGGAACATCACCGAGTCGATCGGATCGGGCAACGCGGCCGCCAGCGCATCCGCAGCGCGTGAGATCGGCTCGGTGAAGCCGATCGCGTTGATCGGTCCCAGCAGCTTGTCCACCTGCGCGTGGATCGCGGCGGTGACCTGCGGATGCTGATGTCCGAGCGCGGTGACGGCGATGCCGTTCGCGAAGTCGAGGTAGCCGCGCCCGTCGGTGTCGAACAGGCGGTGGCCCTCGCCGTGGCTCCACTCGTGCTCGAGGTAGCGACCGAGGACCGGGGTGAGGTGCGGGGCGGGCCCGACGGCTGATCCCATCGGCGGAGTGTAGCCGCGGGTCGGACCGCGTTGTGTCGCCGCGTTGCGGTCGCGCGGCTCCTCGGGCCACATCCGCCGCGTACGATGCAACCCCATGGTCGATTTCGCGCTCACCGATGAGAACAAGCTCGTCCAGACCGCTGCCCGGGCCTTCGCCGAGGCCGAGATCGTGCCGCACATCCGCGAGTGGGACGAGAAGGGCGAGGTCCATCGCGAGGTCTTCGCCCGGATGGCCGAACAGGGGTTCCTCGGCGCGCCGATCCCCGAGGCGTACGGCGGCGCGGGGATGGACTACATCAGCTTCGGCATCCTGTGCGAGGAGCTCGAACGTGCCGATACGGCGTTCCGTGTCGTCCAGAGCGTCCACGTCGCGCTCAACTCGCTGGCCCTCCTCCAGTGGGGCACCGAGGAGCAACGCCAGCGCTGGCTGGTGCCCCAGGCACGCGGGGAGAAGCTGGCGACGTTCGGGCTGACCGAGCCCGGCGTCGGCACCGATGCCGGGAACCTCCAGACGACGGCCCGGAAGGACGGCGATGTGTACCGCCTCAACGGCCAGAAGATCTGGATCAGCCTGGCCGACATCGCCGACCACTTCCTGGTCTTCGCGAGCGTCGATCGGTCGCTCAAGCACAAGGGCGTCACCGCGTTCCTGGTCGAGCGCGGGATGAAGGGTCTGAGTACCGGCACGCTCCACGGCAAGCTCGGCATCCGCGCCGGAAACACCGGCCTGATCAACTTCGACGACGTCCCTGTGCCCGTCGAGAACCGGATCGGTGAGGAGGGTGAGGGCTTCCTCATCGCGATGAGCGCCATCGACCAGGGGCGCTACACGGTCGCCGCCGGGGCAGTGGGTCTCGCCCAGGCGTGCATCGACGCCAGCGTCAAGTACGCGCACGAGCGGCGCACGTTCGGCGAGGAGATCGGGCATCACCAGCTCGTCAAGCAGCTGATCGCGAAGATGGTCGCCGGGACCGAGATGGGACGGCTGCTCGTGTGGCGTGCCGGGTGGCTCAAGAACCAGGGCAAGCGCAACACCCGCGAGACGTCGCTCGCCAAGTGGCACGCGACCGAGCACTCGGTCCAGAGCGCGCTCGATGCGATCCAGGTCCATGGCGCGAACGGCTATTCGAACGAGTTCCCCGTCGAGCGCTACCTACGCAACTCCAAGGCCGCGGTGATCTACGAGGGCACGAGTCAGCTCCACACGCTGATCCAGGCCGACTACGCGCTCGGGTATCGCGAGGACCGCCCGATCCGCTGTGAACCATGGCCCGCCCAAGGCTGGGAGGCCGTCCCGGCTTGACATGGGCACCTGGACGGACCGCGAGCTGGCGACCCTCGCCGAGATCGCGGAGACGTTCGTCCGGGGTGATGCCCTCCGCCGGGCGCGGCTGACCACCGAGGCCCTCGAGCGCGCCGCGGACCCCGAACAGGTCCGCCAGTTCCATCGGCTCCTCGGGTTGATGGAGTCGCGCTTCGCCAACCTGATCCTCGGCCGCCGGCCGACACGGTTCACGTCGATGTCGCCGTCCGCGCGGGAGCGCTATCTCCTCAGCTGGGCGACGTCCCCATTCGCGTCGCGTCGCACCGCGTTCGCGACGCTTCGCAAGCTGATGACGTTCCTCGCCTACGCCGACCCGGGCGCCGACGCGTCGGGCAATCCCCGTCATGCCGTGATCGGGTACGAGCCGGAGTCCCCGCCGGTCGCGGTCGACCGCGCGCCGATCGTGCCGTTCGCGTTGCCGTTCGACGTCGGCCCGGTCGACGAGCCGATGACGCTCGAGGCGGACGTCGTCGTGGTCGGCTCCGGCGCGGGTGGCGGTGTCGTCGCGGCCACGCTGGCAGAGGCGGGTCGCTCGGTCGTGGTCCTCGAAGCGGGTCCGTTCGTGGACGAGGCGACGATGCCCCGCGATGAGCTCGATGCGTTCGGGCGCCTGTATCTGAACTACGGCCTCCTCGCCACCTGGGACGGCTCGGTCACGATGCTCGCCGGCTCCGGCGTCGGTGGCGGGACGCTCGTCAACTGGATGACGTCGATCGAGGCGCCCCCGGCGGTCCGCGCCGAGTGGAGCCGCGATCATGGTCTCGCCGAGCTCCAGGATGGCGAGGCATGGAGCTTCGACATCGCGGCGCTCGAGGACGAGCTATCCGTCACGCCGGTCCGACGTGTGCCACCGAAGGATCAGGTGATCCTCACCGGCGCCGAGCGTCTCGGGTGGGAAGCGGCACCGGTCAAGCGTGACTCGCCGGGCTGCGACGACTGTGGCAGTTGCCCGTTCGGCTGCCGGCGCGGGACGAAGCAGTCGGGTATCCGGGTCCATCTGGCGCGCGCCGCGGCGGCCGGCGCACGCATCGTGCCGCAGGTCCGTGTCACCAAGGTGCTCATCGAGCGCGGCCGCGCCGTCGGCGTCCAGGGTCGTGCCCTGGTCCCCGGCACGGACCCCGAGCCGCGCGTCCGCGAGGTCGTCGTCCGTGCGCGCCAGGTCGTCCTCGCCGCGGGCGCGCTGCGTACCCCGGCGCTCCTCCAGGCGTCACGCGTGCGGCACGGCGGGATCGGGAGGCACCTCCGGATCCATCCGGTGCCCGTCGTCGCGGGGCGGATGACGATGCCGGTCGACATGTGGCACGGCCCGATGCAGGCCGCCCGCTCGCTGCAATTCGCCGACGGTGAGCCGGGCCGGAACGGGTATGTCATCGAATCCGCGCCCGGCCATCCAGGTCTGCTTGCCCTTGCGCTCCCCTGGGAGGGCATCGATGAGCACGCCCAGTCGATGCGCGAAGCTCGCTATCTCACGCCACTCATCGCCGTCACGCGAGATGGCGGATCAGGCCGCGTTTCGCTGACCCGCGCCGGGCGCGTCCGGATCGATTACCAGCTGAACCAGACGGGAGTCGCGACCCTTCGCCACGCCGCGATCCGCATGGCCCGACTCGCTCGGGCTGCCGGGGCGGGCGACATCGTGGTAGCGGCCACGCCCGGGATCCGCTTCAACGCGATCCGCTCATCTCCGGAGAGCGACGCCGCGGCGTACGCGCGTTTCGAGGACCGGGTGGCACGGATGGATTTCCGGCCCAACCGCGGCTCGGTGTTCTCGGCGCACCAGATGGGGACGGTGCGGATGGGCGCCGCCCCCCGCGAGCATCCGTGCGATCCGAACGGCCGCGTCCGCTCCCGTGTCCGACGCGAGCGCTTGGTCGCCGGTCTCTACGTCGCCGACGCCTCGCTCTTCCCGACGGCCATCGGCGTCAACCCGATGCTGACCGTGATGGCGCTGGCGCGACGGGTTGCCCGGACGGTGCTGGCGGAGTCGTAGCGTCCGAGGCGTGCTGCGGTCGAGCCATGCGGCCGCGAGCGGTCACGATCAGCGCGACGGCAGCGACGATGACGGCGCCGGCGAGCACGGTCCGTGGCTCGATGGGTTCGCCGAGGACGATCGCGCCGAGGATCACTGCGACGACCGGGTTGACGTAGGCGTACGTCGCCACCAGCGGCAGCGGCGCGACCCGGATCATCCAGCCGAAGGTGGTGAACGCCACGATGCTGCCGACGAACGTCAGGTACAGGAACGCGGCGACTGACGCGGCCGTCACGGCTGCCGGATCGAACCGCGCCGGCTCACCCGACAGGATCGACATCGTGGCGAGGACGAGCGCCCCCGTGACCATCTGCAGGCCGGTCGACACGAGCGGGTGACGCGGTAGCTCCGCGCGGTGCGTCGCGAACAATGAGCCCGACGACCAGGCGATCGGCGAGATGATCAGCGCGAGGACGCCGGCGGCGTGCAGCGCTCCGGTCGCGCCGAGCGCAGTCGGACCGACGAGGATCGCCACACCGGCAAAGCCGACGACGATCCCGACGACCGCGAGTCGAGGCAGTCGTTCGTTGAGGACGACGCGGCCGAGCACCGCGATCCAGACCGGCATCATCGCGACCAGCAGCGCGGCGATGCCCGACGGGATCGTCTGCTCGCCCCACGCCACCATGCCCATGCCGCCGCCCAGCAGCAGCGCGCCGACGATCGTCGAGTCACGAAGCTCGCGGCGCGTCGGGCGCCTGATCGTCCCTCGCTCGCGAACCGCGACCCAGGTGAGGAGGATCAGGCCAGCCGAACCGAACCGCGCCGCCGCCATAAGGAACGGGGGGATGGTCTGGACGCCGACCGCGATGGCCAGGTACGTCGAGCCCCAGACCCCATAGAGGATCGCCAGGCCGACCCAGATCAAGCGCGGATCAGGGGCGGTCGTCTTGTGCTCGGTTGGCATAGTCCGTTGGTCCAAGAATCAAGGATACGCCCCGTCGGTCCCGTGCGCGAGGCGCACGGCGGGCGCGAGACGCGCGAGGTGCTTCGCGGTGCGCGACGTGCGCGGTCCGGGTCGGCGGCGCGTCAGGCGGCGGCTGCGACCGGCCGGCAGACCTTGCATGGGCGGTAGCCGGCGGCGCCTGCCTCCGCAAGCGAGCGGAACGGACGCCGGTTGCGTTCGAGCATGTGCCGCCCGGTATGGCACGTCGGCCAGCAGACGATCTTGGTCGAGGCGCAGCCGACGAGTCGCTCCCCGCGGCGGGCGGCCGACTCCATCGCGTCGGGATCGAGGCCCTCCTCGGTCAGGACGGCACGCTTGTTGTGCGGACCGCCGAGCGAGTACTGGCCGATGAAGCCGTCGCTCCGGACCACTCGATGGCACGGGACGATGAGCGGCACGGGGTTGTGTCCGAGTGCCGTGCCGACGGCCCGGACGGCCTTGGGCCGGCCGATCTCGGCGGCGATCCAGCCATACGGGCGGACCTCGCCTCGCGGGATCTCGAGCGCCTTGCGCCACACGTCCTGCTCGAAGCCGGTGTGACCACGGAGGTCGAGCGGGATCCGGACGCGGCGATCGCCGTCGAGCCGTCGAGCGATCGCGTTCGCGAGGCGGGTGGGGACCTCGGCCGCGATCGCCTGGCGACCCGTCGCAACAAGATGGCGCGCTTCGAAGGCCTCTTGGTCGCCGGCAAGGTCGACCGACACGACGCCGACCCCGTTCCACGCCACGACGAGCGGGCCGAGCGGCGACTCGTCGATCCGCCCGTAGCGATCCATGAGGCCGACCTCGACCAGGACCGACGACCGCAGCGTCGACGGTGCCCGGGCGGCGAGGTCGGCCAAGGCTGTCGCCTCGGTATCGGTGATCTCGAGCTGGGTCGTCATGCGGTCATCTCCTCGGGCTCGGGGCGTGTCTCCGCCTCGAGCATCGTGCGTAGCAATGCGATCCCTCGGTGGACCTGGGCCTTGACGGTGCCTTCCGGCCTGCCGAGGGCTTCGGCGGCTTCGGGATACGTCAGGCCGTCGACGTGGCGTAGGACGATGGCGGTGCGATACGCCGTCGGCAGAGCGGCCAGCCGGACCGCCCAGCGGTCACGCTCCGCGTGGCGCTCCGCCACAGCCGTCGGTGTCGCAGCCTCGGGTGCTTCCGGTTCGGTGATCGGTCGGTTCGCGTCGCCATCGATCGAAACGGGCTTCGGACCACGAGTCGCCCGTCGGGCGCCGACGGTCCGGCAGCGGTTCAGGACGATCGTCGATAGCCAAGGCCGGAGACGAAGCTCCGCGATCCGTGCCCGGTCATACGAGGCGAGCGCCCGGTATGCCCGTACGAGCGCGTCCTGGGCCGCCTCCTCGGCATCGCCCGGATCGCCGAGCATGCGTAGCGCGATCGTGTAGAGCCGGTCCTGGTGGGCGATGACGAGCCGCTCGAACGCGGCATCGAGGTCATCAGCGAGGTCGGCGATGAGGCGGTCGTCGGCGTCCATCACCGGCTAGAACCGCGTCCTGGCGGCTTCCGTTGCACGGGTCCACGGTACGCCCGCGGCCCGGCGCGAGTGCCGGAAAACCCCCGAGCCCATGCGACAATCCGCCGATGGGCCACGAGGACCGCTTCGACGACCTCATCGCCAGTCTCGGTGGCTTCCACCGATCCTGGCTCGTGTACCTCGGCATCGAGCTCGGTCTCTTCGCGCGGATCCGCGATGCGGGCGAGCCTGGCATCACCCCGGACGAGCTGGCCACCGCGACCGGCACGAACCCCGAGGCCATCGGCGCATGGTCGTGGGCCACGGATGCACACGGTCTCACCCGATTCGACGACGGCCATCTGACGATCGACCACGACACGGCGCAGATCCTGCTCGACGAGCGCCGCTCCGACTTCCTCGGCGGCCAGTTCGTCCATGCCGTCGTGGCGTCGATGGACTGGGGCGGGATGGCCGCGTTCTTCCGCAACGGGACCCCGATCCTCGATCGGCCCGACCGCTACCGCGCGGCCATCGAGCGCCTGACGCGGCAGGACATCGCGGTGTTCTTCGAGGAGGTGCTCGCGGCGTTGCCGCAGCTAACCGTCGAGCTGTCGCATGGCGGCCGAGTGGTCGATGTGCATTGCGGCGGTGGTCGGTGGCTGATCGCCATGGCTCGCCGGTTCCCGCAGCTCGAGCTCGTCGGTGTCGAGTTCGAAGCGGATTCGGTCGCGCGCGCCCGGGCGACCATCGAAGCGGAGGGACTCGCCGACCGGATCGAGATCCGCGCGGCCCGAGCCACGGATCCGGGTCACTCCGGTGAATACGACCTGGCCTATTTCCAGTACGCCCTGCACCAGCTGTCCGATGCACCACGGGTGCTCGCCGCCGCATGGGCAGCGCTACGACCGGGCGGGCGCGTGATCGTCCTGGATTGGCCGTTGCCCTCTGGCCCGGATGAGTTCCGGACGCGCCACGGCGAGATCATCGCCGGTGTTCAGCTCGACGAGCTCTATCAGGGCACCGCGCTCGCGACGCGCGACCAGTTCCTGGCGTGGTTCTCCGAGGCTGGGCTCCCGGAGCCGTCGACGATCGACCTGCCCTCGGGCGCCTCGGTCTTCCTCGCGGAGCGTCCGGCCTGACGCGGGGCGTCAGGCCGTCGGACCTCCGTCGGTCAGCTGACCGTGATCTGCCCCGTCATGTTCGGATGGATCTTGCAGAAGTAGTCGTACGTGCCCGCGGCGGTGAACTTGATGCTCCCCGTCGAGCCGGCGGCGATCGTCGGGGTCGTGCATGAGGCGTCCGCCTTCATCGTCGCCGTGTGACCCGTGCTGTCGTTGTTGGACCACGTCACGACATCGCCGACCTTCGCGGTGATGGTCGCCGGGCTGAAGGCGAAGCCCTTGATGGTCGCGGCGACGGTGCCGGTCTCGGTCGAAGCCTCGCATCCGGCAGCGCCACCGGAGCTCTCGGACGCCGCGGTGCTCTCGGACGCGGCCGCCGACTCGCTGGGAGCTGCGACGCTGGGGGCAGCCGATGCCGGTGCGCTGGTCGCGGTGCCGCTGCTCGAGCAGGCCGCGACGATGAGCAGGATCGCGGCCGTCGCCGCGAGCAGGGGTGTCCGGGACATTCCCATCTCCTCGTGTGTCCGTATCCGAGGTATGCCTCTCGATACCTGCCGACGGTACGACCGTAGCGTCCAAGCGGTTTCATGAATCCCGGTCCTGCAAGCCCCTCGCCACGCATCGACGCGACCGTGGTGCGCCGCTTGCTACGCCACGAAGCCGAGGTGCATGCGATCCCCGGCCGCACCTTGCGCGACCTGGGCGACGCGATCCTGCTCCACGACCCCACCGAGCCCGAACCGTTCTGGAACCGGATCGAGGCGATCCAGTGGCCGACGGACGCGAGTGGCTTCGACCGACGTCTCGCCGAGGTCGGCGTGCTGTTCGCGTCGATCGGGCGACAGCCCCATTTCTGGACACTGCGACCGTACGACGAGCCGCGTGACCTCATCGCGCGGTTGTTCGCGAATGGGTTCGAGGATGTCGGTGATGGCCTGGTCCTGGCGACGTCAGACGTCGAACCGGCACGGGCCGCACTGCGCCGATCGCCACTCTCCGCCGACATCTCGATGGAGCGGTTCCGCGGGATCATCGGTGCCGAGGCTTCCCGGGCCGCGGATGCCATCGTGTCCGTCCTCATGGCGGCATTCACCGTCGAACCGGAACGTCATCCCGGGG
>DATNFQ010000276.1:0-19907 GCA_035606295.1 Patescibacteria group bacterium | reverse complement strand
TGACGTTCATCAGGATGTTCGCGCGGGCGCCGGAGCGGAGCTCACCCTCCCACGTCGGCGCATCACCGGCAGGTCCCGGATGGAGTGCTCGGTCGCGGTCGAGGTACTCGGTCAATGTCGCGAGCCGGACCTCGACGTCACCGCCGCTGGCGTTGACGAGCTCGACGAGGTCAGCGAGCCTCGGTGATGGGACGGCGTGGTCGGTGCCGTACATGGCGAGCAGCGAACGGTCGCCGTAGGTGACGGCGTTGTCCCGCCGGTACTCGCCGAGCTTCACACCGAGGCGATCGGGGACGTCGAAAAGGTAAGCGCCGTTGCCGTAGCCACCGACGAGGTACTCGGTATCGACGACGGATCCGTCGGGCGAGCGCCACAGGAAGTGGTGCCGGTCGATCGATGCCGGCACGCCACGCCAGACGACGGCCCGATCGATCCCCGCTCGTCGGAGGATCTGCGGCATCTGGGCGATGTGCCCGAACATGTCGGGTAGGTAGCCGACCCGCATCGAGCCGCCCAACGCCTCGGCGCGCGCCCAGCCCATCTCGAGGTTGCGGACGATCGTCTCGCCGGAGACCAGGAATTCGTCCAGCAGGATCATCCACGGTCCGATCGCGAGCCGGCCCTCGGCGATGAGCTGCCGGATCAGCGGCTCGGCCTCCGGGCGGATCTCGAGGTAGTCGTCGACCGTGGCGGTCTGACCATCGAGCGTGAAGCGGAGCCTGGGATCCGCGGCCATCCGCTCGAGCAGCTGGTCGATGAGGTCGACGAGGCGCATGCGGAACACCTGGAACGGCTCATACCACTCGCGGTCCCAGTGGGTGTGCGGGACGAGATGGATGACGGCGCGATCGGTCACGCCGCTGCTTCGCCCCCGATCTCGACGCCGCGCGAGTGTGCCAGCGCCGCGATCGTCCGCTGACACGTCACGATGTCGGCGCGACCCTCTGCGGCACCGGCTGCGGGCGTCGCCCCCGATATGACCATCGCGTGGAAGGCGATCAGCTCGGTCTCGAAGGCCTCATCTATCGAGGTCCATACCTCGTCGTTCCGTCCATCGCCGTCGGGTGACGTGATCCGCAGGGTCGTGGGGCGGTGCAGCAGATATGGGGAGGGGAACTCGAGCTCCACGGTGACCCGCTCGTAGATCACGCGGATCAGCTCGCGATAGGCGGCGTATTCGGGCAGGTAGTGCCAGCGGATGGAGACGCGGCCATCGGCTGGCAGCACGCCGGTCATCTCGAACGAGGGCGGCCACGCGCCAGCGGGCCACACCCACGATCCGTCGATCGCCGCGGGATCGCCGGCGAAGGCGCGGACGAGCGCGAGCTCGTGGACGACGCTGCCGAGCAGGATGTCCGTGTACAGGCGTCCGAACGCCTCCGCCGCCACACCACCGAGGGCCTCTCGCTGCAGCACCTGCGTCGCCTCGGTCAGCCGTTCGCGGACCGACTGCGGGATGTCGGAGGGCCCGGGAAGCAGATTCGCAAAGTCCAGCTGTGACTCCCCGGTCGGGTGAAGGACGGTGACCTCGATCGCCCGGGGCGTGCCGAATCCCCGCTCCGAAGCGACCTCGAGTGCGTGCATCACCGCCGGGTCGTAGAGCTTCATGTAGCCCAGGTGGAGTCGAGGTCCGGTCGTCGTCGCGAGGCGCGCGTCGATGCCGTCCATCTCGTGGCGGGTGAAGGCGAGCGGCTTCTCGGCGAAGACCGGGAGCCCCGCATCCAGCGCAGCGTCGACGGCCGGGGCGTGCGAGCCGGACGTGAGGATCGCGACGGCGTCGAGATCGGGCGCCGCGACGAGCTCCTCGACCGTCGCGAATCGGCGGTCCTCGTCGACGCGATACCGCTCGCCGATCGCGCTGGTCAGGGCCGGGGAGAGGTCGGCGATCGCGTCGATGCTGTAGGTGTCGCGGAGCCGCTCGAGGAGCGGCAGATGGACGGCCTGGGCGACCGCGCCGAGCCCAGCGATCCCGAGGCGCACGCGGTCGGCCGGCCGGCCGGCGGGTGGCTGGGAGGTCATCGGCGGGAGTATATCGAGGGTCGCCGGTGCCGTAGGCTGTCGCCGATGGCGAACCAGATCGTGACCCGGGACGAGCCCTCCGGCGTGGTCGGCGCGCGGTTCGGCGACGAGTGGTGGCAGCACGGGATCACGTACCAGATCTACCCGCGCAGCTTCGCCGACAGCGACGGCGACGGGTTCGGCGACCTGCCGGGGATCATCGCGAAGCTCGACTACCTGCGCGACCTCGGCGTCGACGCGATCTGGCTCTCCCCGATCTACCCGTCGCCCGGCCGCGATGTCGGGTACGACGTGAGCGACCACACGGCCGTCGATCCCCTGTTCGGCGGCGACGCAGCATTCGACCAGCTCGTCGCGGAAGCGCACCAGCGTGGGTTGCGCGTCGTGCTCGACCTCGTCATGAACCACACGAGCGACCAGCACCCGTGGTTCCAGGCGAGCCGCTCCTCACGCGACAACGCGTATGCCGACTGGTATCTGTGGCGCGACGCGGCGGGCTACGACGATGCCGGCAAGCCCCTCCCACCGAACAACTGGCTGTCCTGGTTCGGTGGATCGGCCTGGCAGTGGGACGACGTTCGCGAGCAGTTCTACCTGCACACCTTCCTGGTCGAGCAGCCCGAGCTCAACTGGCGGAATCCGGCGGTCGAGGCGGCCCAGTTCGACATGGTCCGAGGCTGGTTGAAGCGAGGCGTCGACGGCTTCCGACTCGACGTCTTCAATGCCTTCCTCAAGCACCCGGAGCTCCTCGCCAACCCCGAGATCGAGGGCGCCACGCTGTGGGCGCGCCAGCAGCACCTGTATGACCGCGACCAGCCCGACTTCCCTGACCTCATCGGCCGTTTCCGGGCGATCCTCGACGAGGTCCCCGGCCACATGTCGGTCGGCGAGCTGTTCGCGAGCGAGGCAGAACGCGCGGTCGCCCTGACGGCAGATCGGCACATGGTCTTCGACTGGGCGCTCCTGCAGGCCCCGTGGGCCGCGGACGCCTACAACGACGCGATCTGGCTGCGCGAGACGATGTTCGGGCGTTCGCGCTGGCTGGCGAACGTCCTGTCGAACCACGATCAGTCACGCCAGGCGAGCCGTCTGTCGGCCTCGGCGGGGATCGCCGACACGGACGCGGTCGCGCGAGCGGCCGCCGTGGTGCTGCTTACGATCCGCGGCACGCCGTATATGTATTACGGCGAGGAGATCGGGATGCTCGACGTGTCGATCCCGACCGACGAGATCATCGATCCTCCCGCCCGCCGCGCGTTGATCGACCCGGACTTCGAATGGTGGAACCGCGACCAGTGCCGGACCCCGATGGCGTGGGCAGCGGGCGCCGGTCATGGCTTCACGAGCGGCCGGCCGTGGCTCCGGTTCGGGGATGACGCGGATCGGCGCAACGTCGCAGCGCAGCAGGCAGACGAAGGCTCGGTGTTGAATACGTATCGACGGCTGATCGCGCTCCGTCGCGAGTCGGAGGCCCTTCGCTCGGGTGCGCTGCAGCTTGCGTCGCTCGGCACGCCCGACGTCCTCGGCTGGCATCGCGACGCGCCGGGTGACCATGCCTTGGTCGTCGTCAACTTCGCCGAGACCGAACGAGACGTGACGCTCCCGAACGAGGACGGCTGGACGTTCAGTCCGGTGTGCGGCTCATACGTCGACCCGAGTCGGCCGAACTCCGCCGGGCAGCTCACGCTGCGCCCGCTCGAGGCCGTGGTCCTGCGCGCCGGCTAAGCCACGCGTGCGGGCGCTGCTAGGATGACGGGCGCATGACGTTCGATCCGACCGGGGAGGTCGCCAGGTGCCGCTCGATTTCCTGAAGCGCAAGAACACGCCAGAGCCCGATGGTGGCCAGCCCGCTTCGGCGCCGCCGCCGGCGATGACCGGTTCGGCGATGCTCCCCGAGGAGGTCGTCGCCCAGGACTTCCAGCTCAAGCTCTATTACGCTGGGAAGACGAGCGAGGGCGTCCGCATGCAGAGCGGACCCAAGGCGATGGCTGAGCTGCCGGCGATGTTGGTCGGTCTTGCGAAGGCGGAGATCGAGGTCGTCGAGCCGCTGCCGATCGAGTTCAGCCAGGCGACGCCGACGATCGCCCGCCCGTCCGAGGCGATGCAGTGGCTGAACGCCCACCACATCCATTCGCCGATCACCCGGCACGCGCTCGTGGTCCTCGAGTCGATCGACGCCATCGACCTCGCCTTCGATACGTTCGTGTGCTCCCTGCTCGACGGTGAGATCGATACCAGCGGCTACCCCGAGTACAACGCGATCGTCGGCGGTGTCGCGGCCCACTGGGACGAGGCGACCGGCGACATGATCTGCCGGGCCGTCGTCGGCTGGGGCGGACGTGGTGTCCGTGGCGACACGGACCGGATCGGCAACAAGCTCCTCGCCGGACTCCTGACGAACATCCTCGCAAACCAGCATGCCGTCGGCCTCACGGCGATCGAACGTCCCGTTCCCGCCGCCGGTCGCGGCGGTCTGGTCTGTGCGCACTGCGGGTTCGCCTCGGCCCACGAGCGGGCGTTCTACTGCCCGAAGTGCGGCATGCGCCTCCTCCGCGGCTGACCCGACCCGCCCGAACGTGCCCCTCTACGACTACATCTGCGCCGCTTGCGGGCGGCGCTTCGAGGTCATCCACGGGGTGCACGACCCGGCCCCTGAGGCGTGTCCGCTGTGCGGCTCGGGTCCGATCCGCAAGGCATTCGCGCCACCGACGATCGTCTTCAAGGGCTCGGGCTGGGCCAAGAAGGAACGGCGATCGGCCTCGGGCGGCGCGAAGAAGACGTCAGACGAGAGCGGCGAGAAGAAGACCTCGGACGAGAGCGGCGAAAAGAGCTCGTCAACGTCGCCCTCTGACAAGACGTCGAGCGGTGATGCGTCGTCCTCGGGCTCGTCCTCGTCGACTTCCACGTCGACGTCGTCGACGACGTCCTCCTCGTCGAGCGACTGACCCGACCGCCGGATGAAGATCCCGGCGGTGCTCGAACGGTTCATGGACCGCCCCGCGGTCACGGTCGGCCGGCGCGTCCTGGAGATCTACGGGCTGGCTCCGGGCGGGCTGTTGGCCAACGGACTGGCGTTCACGACCCTGTTCGCTGTGGTACCGATCGCCCTGGTCACACTCGGCGTCGCCGGACTCCTGGTGAAGGACCCTGAGGTCCAGCAGCAGCTCGCGACGGCGTTGTCCTCGCTGGTGCCGCCGCTCCAGGACCTGATCCAGGGCGCGCTCGTGTCGATGTCGCAGGGTGCCGCGGTGACATCGCTCGTCGGCCTCGTCGGCCTGATCTGGACGGTGAGTCAGTTCTACGTGACGCTTGATGTGGCCTTCTCGCGGATCTTCACGGATCGCCCCGAACGCGATGTGTTGCGGCGCATGGGGCGTGGGTTCGTGTGGGTCGCCGGGCTGATCGGGGTCGTCGTGGCATTGATCGTTGCGGGAGCGCTCGCGACGGCCGCGGAGGCGCTGCTCCCGACGACGTCCACGTGGCTGACCGCCTTCGGGCGGATCGTCTCGTCGCCACCGATGGTGGCGCTCATCACCGTGCTGGTCGTGCTCGGCGTGTACCAGCTCGTGCCGCCTCGCCGGCCGTTGCTCCGCGCGGCTGTCCCACCGGCGATCGTGGCGGGCCTGGCGATCTTCGTGCTTGGTCAGATCTTCCTGTTCGCGGCGCCGCGGATCGTCGGGGTCGCGGCGCTCGCGGGTCCTCTCGCGACGGCGTTCATCGCGCTCGCGTGGTTGTCGTTCTCGTACCAGGGATTGCTGTACGGCGCCGCGTGGGTGCGGGTCAGGGACGATGCGATGACCGGGGGTCGGGCGTCAGGGACCGTGGCGACAGAGGGGGCGGGCTAGCGCGCTCCGGTCAACCCTGTCGTGTGCCGCACCGGCGGCAGAACCGCGCGTTCGCGGAGAGCGACAGGCCGCAGCTGACGCACGGCTGGACGCCGCCTGCTGCCTTCGGCGCCTCGACGCCGAACTGCGGCACCTGGCTCACGGTCGCGACCTCATGGGCGGATGCCGCCCAGAGTGCGTCGATCCCGCCGGTCGCGACCGCGGGTCGACCGAGGAACGGCAGTCCGGCGGCGGCGTCGCGGTCCGGCCACTGCGGCTCGCTGGTCGCGGCGATCGCATCGGCTGGTGGCGTGCTCGGCTGCTGGACGGGTGCCTGGGGAGCGCCGTTCGTCGGAGGTGCATCGGGGGCGACGATCTGCCAGGTCGGCTGCGGGACGTAATCGACGCGCGGATCGCCGGCCGGGAACGGTGGGGGTTCAGCGGCGGCAGGTTCGGCAGCGACCGGCTCCGGCCATGCCGGGGCAAGCGTGGGCTCGACGGCGGCCACGGGCTCCGGCTCGATGGCAGCCACGGGCTCCGGCTCGAACGTCTCGACCGGCGCGGGCTCCGGTTCCGGGTAGACCGGCTCGGGAGCAGCCGCAGCCGGCGCCGCCGGTTCCGGCGCGATCTCCTGAGGTTCGTGGAGCGCCGCAGTCGCCGCAGCGGCCTTGGCGGCGACCTCGGCCTCCTGGGCACGTTCGAACGCTTCGATCTCGTCGTCGAGGCTCTGCCCTGGGCGGAAGCGCTGGAAGAGGTCCGATGTCTTGGCGGCGGCAGCGGCAGCCGCCGCAGCAGCGGCCCCGGCGGCGGGGTGATCGAGCCCGTCGGACGTCGCATCGGCGACCTCGGGCTCGGCGACCGTCTCGAGCACCGGGGGCTCGGCCGCGGGCGGCTCTACGGCGAGTGGCTCCTGAACGGGGGTCTCATCGGTCACCGCAGCCGCGGCGGTCACCGCGGCGAACCGAGCCGCGAAGTCGAAGCTCTCGTCCTCGGGCAGCGTCTCGTCCTCGAACGGCGCCGCTTCGGTGACCTCGGGCAGGTCGGTGACCTCGGGCATCGCAGTGGCGGATGCCGGCTCCGCGGCCGCTGCGGCGACGGCGGCATCGAACGCCCCGTCCGGCGCGAGCGGTTCGGCGTCGAACGCCGGTGCCGCGTCACGCTGCGCGGCCGCCTCAGCCTCGCGCATCAGATCCGATGTGGGCCACGCAAGGGGTTCGACGGGCGCCGATGCGAGGTCGTAGACGTTGCGATCCTGGGCACCGGCGGGTTCCGTGTCGGTCAGACCGATCGCGGTGCCGGCCATGGCGCTCCCGAACGGCGTCGGCATGATCTCCTGGCCGAGGTTCGGGGCACAGGACAGACAGCGGCCTTCGGTCTCGTTCCAGCAGTTGCCGCACGTGTACTGGCGGCAGCTCATGCAGAAGTTGAACGTCTTGTGGAAGGCGTCGAGCTGGTGCGAGGTCTGTTCGCGGTCGGTCTCGTTGCGCGCCGCGGCCATCGCCTCGTCCATCGACGTGTCGTCGGACAGGACGAAATTGCGGAAGCCCCGCGACATCACCTTGAGACCCTTGAGCCTGGCCTTGGGCGCGCCAGACTCGAAGGTGTAGCGCGTGCCACACCGTTCGCAGAATGATTCGGTCAGGATCTCCGCCATGGGTCCCCGGATGTACGCGTGACAAGCTCGGACGGATATACCGTCAAGCGGGGCGAGAGTATAGCGTAGGGTCCCGGACCTCCCTCGGCCGGGGGTACTCCAGTGTGCGCGCGGATGGTCCGGTATCGAACGGAGGGCCGTTCACGGACCCTCTGCTAGTCTGCGTCGGACCATGCCGCCGTTCGCCGCCATCGAGCGGTTCTTCGAGCGCCTTTTCGAACGTCCTTCCGCCCGCCTCTTCCGGGCACGCCTGCAGCCCGTCCAGCTGCAGCGGCGCATCGAACGTGCGATGGAGGCAGAGCGCCTGGCGACCGCCGATCGCACGCTCGTACCGAACCGATTCATAGTCAATCTAAACCCCGACGATCTCGACGGCTTCGGCGACATGACCGCGTCGCTCGCGTCCGAGCTCGCCGACGGCGCCTTGGTCTTCGCTCGTGCCCGCCACTACACGCTCGTCGATCGCCCGCGCGTGACGCTCTTCGCCGATCCGAACGTCGAGCGGACCGACATCCGGGTGACGGCCCGATTCGCGGACCCGATCGCGGGAAGCCAGGGCACCGCGAGCCCGGTCGAGGGTTCGCATGATGCGGGCCCGAGCGTCGCCGTCCACGGCGACACGATGGTCTTCACGGTCCCGAGACCGACTGCGCCCGCGGCGCGCTTGCGGATCATCGACCGGGATGGTGCGGAGCACGTCCAGGAGTTCGACGGTTCGCAGCTGACGATCGGTCGCGCGGCGGACAACGACCTCGTGCTCGCCGACGGCCGCGTGTCGCGCCATCACGCGCGGATCGCGGGGCGGCGCGGGACGCTGGTCTACGCGGACCTCGGGAGCACGAACGGCTCGCGCGTCAACGGCGTCCAGGTCGGCGAGCTCGTACTCGGCGCCGGCGATCGGATCGAGCTCGGCGACACCGTGATCATGGTCGAGGTGGCCGGGGACGTCGGCTGATGGATGCCCCGCTCCTGATGGTGTGGGTCGTCAGGCTCCTCTTCCTGGCGCTGCTGTACTTCTTCCTCGCACGGGTCGTCCGATCTCTCCTCACCGATCTGCGCGCGGCGGCGCGCCAGCCGGGCGCCTCGCTCGGGCGGCTGATCGTCGTCGAATCGCCGGGCGGTGATCCGGAGGCCGGCCGGTCGTTCGACCTCGATGCCATCACGACCCTGGGTCGGGACGTGAATAACGCCATCGTCGTCGAGGACCCGTTCGCCTCTGCCGAGCATGCCGTCCTGACCTACCGCGGTCGCGGCTGGTACGTCGAGGACCTCGGGAGCACGAACGGGACGTTCGTGAACGGCCGAGCCATCGCGTCGGTCGCGCCGCTCGGTTTCGGCGACGAGGTATCGATCGGCCAGGTCCGGATGCGGCTCGAACGGGCCCGCTCGGCGTGACCGGCGCGAGCCGGCCGGCGGCGCCACGACCCGTCGAGCTGCCCCGCATCCTGGGCGACATCCATCCACGGCCACGCTGGACCGAGACACGGCTCCTGCTCATCGTCGGCGTGGCTCTGATCGTCGGCAGCATCTCGCTCGGTGCCGGACTCACGGGTCGCCTCGCCCCCTACGAGCCGACGCTCCTCGTCATCTACCTACTGACGCTCGCCGGCGCCCATGTCGCGAACGTGCTGGCAGGTCGACGCTCTGACGAGGTGCTGCTGCCGGTCGTCGGGCTGCTCGGCGGGATCTCGCTGCTGCTGATGCAACGCCTACCGCAGGACCTCGTGACGATCAACGTCGCCGGTTCGACGCTCGGTCTTGGCGCCGTCCAACTGATCTGGCTGGTCCTCGCGATCATCGTTGCCACGACGCTTGGGATCGTCGTTCGCTCCGATTCCTGGCTGCGCCAGTACAAGTACACGTGGGCTGCCGCAGGGATCGGGCTGCTGCTCCTCACCTTCGTCTTCGGCACCGACGTCGCCGGTCAGCGCCTGTCGCTCCGGATCGGGCCGTTCGCCGGCCAGCCGTCGGAGCTTCTGAAGGTGATCCTGGTGGTCTTCCTCGCGGGATACCTGTCCGAGAACCGTCCTATGCTGATCGAGCAGGACACGCGCATCGGGCCGATCCGGCTCCCGCCGCTGCCGTATCTCGCGCCGATGGTGGCGATGTGGGCGATCGCGCTGCTGATCGTCGTCATCCAGCGCGACCTCGGCGCAGCACTGCTGTTCTTTGCCGTCTTCCTCGCCCTGGTCTACGCGGCCACGGGCCGGATCAGTCTGGTCGTGATCGGGGCGATGCTGTTCTTCGCTGGTTCGGCGTTGATGGCGAACATCTTCCCGCACGTGCGCGACCGGATCGACATCTGGCTCGATCCCTTCGCCGACCCGCTGGGCTCCGGGTACCAGATCGTCCAGTCGCTCCTGGCCTTCGCGCGCGGCGGTCTCATCGGCGTGGGCCTAGGGCAGGGTCTGCCGACGGTCGGTGGCCGACCACCGATCCCGGAGGTCCACACCGACTTTCCGCTCGCGGCGCTCGGTGAGGAACTCGGCCTCGTCGGCGTGATCGCGATCCTCGGCCTGTTTTTCGTCGTGATCGAACGAGGCCTGCGGATCGGCGCCGCTGCCGCCGACGATTTCCGGGCGATCCTGGCGACCGGACTCGCCCTGGTCATCGGCGTCCAGGCGTTCATCATCGCGGCGGGCAACCTCAAGGTCCTCCCACTGACCGGCGTGACGCTGCCATTCATCAGCTACGGCGGCTCCTCGCTGCTCGTCAACGCACTCGTCGTGGGGCTGCTCCTCGCGCTCTCCGATCGCGGTGTCGAACCACCACCGCCGCCGACCGGTGTCCGCCGGTGGCGCGACCGGCTTCGGCCCCGTCGGGCCCGCTGATGCTCGTCTCCGGCACGCGCAAGCGCCCGCTCGGACGCACGATCGTCCATGTCGCGATCGTCCTCGCGCTGGCCTTCGGCGTGCTGGCCGGGGCAGGCGGGTACTGGGCGGTCGTCCGCTCGAGCGAGCTCTCGAACTCGCCCTATGACCCTGCGGTCATCGCGGCGAGCCGACGCGTTCCGCGCGGCGACATCATCGACCGCGACGGGAACGTGCTGACCCACAACGAGAAGGACCCGAACGGCGAGCTGTATCGAAGCTACAGCGGGGACGAGATCAGCCACGTCGTGGGCTATGCGTCACCTCGCTACGGACGCGTCGGGCTGGAGCTCGCTTACGACGCGGAATTGTCTGGGCTGGCCGGCGACCCATTCTCCGAGGCGCTGCGCAAGTTCGGAACGAACCCGTACGACCCGAAGGACCTCCACCTGTCGATGTCCTGGGATCTGCAGCGCGCGGCCGTCAACGCATTGGGCAGCCACCGCGGAGCCGTGGTGATGCTCGATCCACGGAACGGCGAGGTCCTCGCGCTCGCCTCGACCCCGACGTACGACGCATCGGCCATCACGAACCCGGCGACGGCCGATCGGGCATTCCAGGCGCTGCGTGACGACCCCGCCCAGCCGCTGCTGCCGCGAGCCACCCTCGGCCGCTACGTGCCGGGCTCGGTGTTCAAGATCGTCACGGCGATCGCAGGCCTCGGCTCGCGCGCGATCACCGCGGACACGACGTACAAGGAGCAGCCACCTGCCGAGAAGGACGGGCTCCTCGTCGAGGGCTTCCGGATCCGCGATGGCCACCACCCGGAGACCGGCAACGCACAGCTCGACCTCACGAGTGCGACCGAGGTGTCCTGCAATATCTGGTACGCCCTGACCGGGCTGCAGACCGGCGGGGAGCAGCTCGTGGCATACGCGGACCGGCTTGGCTTCGATTCCCCGATCCCATTCGACCTCCCGACGGCCGCGTCGCAGGTCACGAATGGCTCTGGGTCCGCGCCGGGCGGTTTCGTCGACGACGTGGAGCTGGCGAACGCGGCGTATGGCCAGGCTGAGACGTTCGTGACGCCGTTCCAGATGGCGCTCGTCGCGTCGACGATCGCGAACGGCGGTGATCTGATGAAGCCACGCATCGTGACCTCGATCAGCGGCAGGAACGGCAGCAGGGAGATCGGTGCGTCCACGATGGCTCACGTGCTTGCCCCGAGCGATGCCGCGTCGATCAACCGGGCGATGGTCCAGGCGGTCGAGGGCCCGCTCGGTCAGCAGTTCACGACCGGGGCGAAGGTGCCGGGCGTGACGACCGCCGGCAAGTCCGGTACGGCCGAGCTGGGCGGCCGTGGTGAGCCGCATTCGTGGTTCATCGGGTTCGCCCCCGCCGAATCGCCGACGGTCGCGATCGCCGTACTGGTGGAACAGGCCGGACGCGGCGCCGAGGTCGCCGCACCGATCGCCGGTCGTCTGATGGCGCAGGCCCTCGAGACGCAGCGATGAGCGCGCCGCTCGACGGACCGGGCCGAGGTGACGCCGCGAACCAGGACGCGCCCGGCGACGAGCCTCCCCAGCCGCGTCCGATGATCGAGCGCATCGGGCTGGCCCTGATCGCGCTCGTGATGGCGGCGGCGTTCGGTGGGGTCGCGGTGGCCGCCTGGGTCGGTGGCGAGGTGTTCCTCGCCGCGATGGGTGCGATCGGCTGTCTCATGACGGCCTGGGTCGGTGGGATGACCGTCCTGCGCGGCTGATCAACGCACGCTCGCGCCCTCGGGACACGAATCGAACGATTCGGCGCTAGACGACGCCTGTATAGACGAGGGGTCGGCCCGCCCCAGGCCGTCCGGAACCGAAACGACGGAGCCGACGTACTATGCCCTGACACCACCTCCCGCCCCGAGGGGTACCGTCGCACCCTTTCCCCAGTGCCCGAACACGGTGGATGTCCGCACCCGCCGTCCCATGAGAGAGGCTCATGTCGAAGATCCAGGAGACCGGGGACAAGGTCCTCGCCAACGTCGAGCGCGTCATCGTCGGCAAGCACCATGAAGTGCGGCTGGCGCTCGTCGCCCTGCTCTGTCGTGGACACCTGCTGATCGAGGATGTCCCGGGTACCGGCAAGACCGTACTTGCGAAGGCGATCGCGCGGAGCCTGGGCTGCTCGTTTCGGCGCATCCAGTTCACGCCTGATCTGCTGCCGTCGGACGTGACGGGCCTGTCGATCTACAACCAAAAGACGCAGGAATTCGAGTTCCGGCCGGGCCCGATCATGAGCCAGGTCGTGCTCGCGGACGAGATCAACCGGGCGACCCCGAAGACGCAGTCGAGCCTGCTCGAGTGCATGGAGGAGCGTCAGGCGACGATCGATGGTGTGACCCACCAGATGCCGGACCCGTTCCTCGTCATCGCGACCCAGAACCCGATCGAGTACGAGGGCACGTTCGCGCTGCCGGAAGCCCAGCTCGACCGGTTCATGCTGCGGATCCGCCTCGGCTATCCCCAGCCGATCGAAGAGATCGTGATCCTCGACGAGCAGAAGCGGACGCACCCGCTCGAGGAGCTCGACGAGGTCCTCGGTGTGGAGGAGCTCCGCGGGCTGCAGGAGGCGGTGCGCGAGGTCTACGTCGACTCGACCGTCGCCGACTACATCGTCCGGATCGTCAACGCGACCCGGACCCACCCCGACGTCTATCTCGGGGCGTCGCCGCGCGGATCGATCGCGCTCTATCGAGCCGGTCAGGCGCTGGCCGGTCTGCTGGGTCGCGACTACGTCATCCCCGACGACGTCAAGGCGCTGGCCGAGGCGGCGCTGGCCCACCGCTTGATCATCAAGACGAGCTCGTCGATCCACGATGTCCAGGCGGCCCAGGTCGTGCGCGAGATCCTCGACAGCACGGCGATCGAGGGCATCCGGCCGACGGGCGGCGGTCCCACCGAGATCCGACCGGCGACGCCGAGCGTCCAGACCGGCCCGACCGCCTAGCGTTCGTCACCACCTTCGTCCTGCGGGCGGCCGATGTTCCGACGACTCCAGGCCATCGCTCTCGCGACGATCCTCGTGGTCGCCGCGTTCTCGACCGGTGAGGATTTCCTCTTCTACCTGCTCTATCTCGGGATCCTCATCGTCGGTGGGTCGTACGTCCTCGTCCGGCTCGGTCTGTCGGACCTGGAGGCGGGCTACGCGGTGAGCCAGCTCCACGGGCACGTCGGCGACCGCATGCGGGTCACGTACACGTTGCGCAACAGCAGCCGCTTGCCCAAGCCGTGGCTCGAGATCCACAACCCGACGACGCTTCCCGGTGGTCTGCCCGGGCGAGCGATCACGCTCGGCGGGCACGCGGAGCGCTCGTGGCTGATCCGTGCCCCGCTCACGCGTCGGGGCCATTTCCGGATCGAGCCGCTCCATATCCGGACGGCCGATCCGTTCGGGTTCTTCGAGGCCGCAGCGACCGTGGGGCAGGGGATCAGCGTGGTCGTCTATCCGCGCCTCGAATCGCTGCCGGTCTGGCGCCTCCCTTCCGCGAGCCTTGAGGGCAGCCACGCGTCCCCCGAACGGACGCTCCAGACGACGCCACTCGCGACGACCGTCCGCCCGTACGCGCCGGGTGACAGCATGAACCGCATCCACTGGCGGTCGACCGCCCGTCACGGCGAGATCCAGGTCAAGGAGTTCGACCTCGAGCAGACCGCGGACGCGTGGATCATCCTCGACCTGCAGCGCGGCATCCAGGCGGGGCGCGGTGAGGAGTCGACGACCGAGGCGATGATCCGCGCGGCGGCATCGATCGCCGACAAGGCACTGACCGAGAACCGCGCAGTGGGCATGACGGTCAACGCCGGGCGGACCGCCTATCTCCCGGCGGACCGTGGCGGGCGGCAGCACCAGAAGGTGATGCAGCTGCTCGCCGCCGTAGACGCCGACTCGAGCACGCCACTCGTGGAGACACTGATCGCCTCGGTCGGCCGGCTCCGGCGCGGCATGACGGCGGTCGTCATCACGGCCTCTACCGACGCGTCGTGGATCCGCCCGCTTGCGTCGCTGCGCACGCGGGGGATCGGCTGCGTCGTGGTCCTCGCCGACGCCGCGCGCTACGCGGCCTACGAGGCGGCCGTGAAGGCCGAGGCGACGGGGGAAGAGGTGCGCCACGATGCTGCGGCCGAGGAGGCGACGGCGAAGCGGCGTCGCGCGATCAACCACGCGCTCGCCGAGTACGAGCTCAAAGCCCACACGATCGAGCCGAACCGCCCGCTCGGGGAGATCCTGATCTCATGAGAAACCGCGACAACCGGGCCCTCCTCGACTCGCTGCGCCGGCCGGACGGCTGGTTCACGATCGGGCTTGTCCTGCTCGTCTGCGCCACGCTGGCGTGGTCGCTCGACGATGCGTTGCTCGTCCTCGGTCAGGACCAGCTGACGGACTTCCTGTTCTGGGCCGCGATCGGTGGCGCCGCGGTCGGCCTCATCGGGCCGCTGGTCGGCTGGGGTCGGTGGACGACACATCTCGTCGGCGCGATGTTCGCGGCCCTGCTGATGCCGCTTCTGGTGGGCTGGGCGATCGAGCCGTCGGGCGGGTCGCTCGGCTTCCTGTTCCAGACGACGACCGACGAGGTCGTCAAGGCGTTCTCCGATCTGATCATCGCGCAACTGCTGTTCACACCCGCGTTCGGCCATCACCTGCTCGTCCTCGGGCTCATCACCTGGGGCACGGCCCAGTTCGCGAGCTACGCGACGTTCGGACATCGGCGGCCGATCAATGCCGTCGTCGTGATCGGGCTGCTGCTCATCGCCAACATGTCGCTGACGGTCCGCCCGCAGCTGACCTTCATGGTGATCTTCTCGATCGCCAGCCTCTTCCTGCTTGTGCGCTTCCACACCCTCGACGAGCAAGCCGACTGGCTGCGTCGACGCATCGGCGATCCGACCGCGATCTCCGCGCTGTATCTCCGGGGTGGCACCGTCTTCATCATCGCGGCGATCACGGCGTCGCTGGCGCTGACCGCCGGTGCCTCGTCGGCACCGCTGGCGGGCGCGTGGACCGACGTCGCCGCAAGGGTGGTGGACTGGGGCCAGTTCCTCGAGCGCTACCTGCCGATGCCTCCCAATGCCAAGGGGCCCGGCCCATCGTTCGGCGGGACCTCGACCATCGCATCCACCTGGAACACGGGCGTCGCCGAACAGCTGCGGATCGATTTCCCGACCAAGGAGGACAACCCGCCGTTCCTGGCTGCCGTCTACTACGACAAGTTCCAGCTGCGCGGCTGGACGGTGACCGACGGCGCCCAGGTCACGCCTGCTGCCAGCGATGACGTGCTCGCGGGGACCGCGGAGGACGTCACCGCCGAGGGCCGGCGCACGCTCGTCGCCACGATCACCCCGACGTTCGCCCGGCGCGAGATCTTCACGCCCGGGCTCCCGACGAGCATCAGCTCACCGGTCCGCCTCCACCTGACGACCGATGGCGGATACCTGACCGGGATCGACCGCAACATCAGCAGTGACTCCTACACGGTCTCGACGCTCGTCGATGCCACGGAGGCCCAGGGCGGGATGACCCAGGAGCAATTGCGCGCGGCCGGGACCGAGTACCCGGAGGATGTCGTGACCCTGTACGGGAAGGACGCCGTACCTCCCGATGCCATGGGGCCGGAGTCCCAGAAGCTGCTGCAGCAGATCGTCAACGACACGCCCGAGACCGACCCATACGACATCGCCGCCTCGATCGAGCGGACGCTGCGCGACCCGAACCAGTTCGAGTACGACACCGATCTCACGAACAACCGCTGCGACAACCCATCGGTCGTCGAGTGCTTCGCCCTGACGCGACACGGGTTCTGCCAGTACTACGCCTCGATGATGACGATCTTCCTGCGTGAGCTGGACATCCCCGCCCGCTACGTGCAGGGGTTCCTCCCCGGCAAGCCCGATCCGATCGGGAACTCGCGGACGATCCGGACCGAGGACGCACATGCCTGGGTCCAGGCCTTCTTCCCGGGGTATGGCTGGATCGACTTCGACCCGACCGGCGGGCCGCCGCGATCCGGCGAGCTGACGCCGATCCCGTCGGGTGCGCCCGTGGCAAGCGGGTCGCCGAAGCCGTCGCGTAGCGCATCTGACATCCCGGAGAGGCCAGAGCGGTCGGACCCGCAGCCGGGTGGTGGCGGGGCCGGGCCTGTCCAGAGGAACGGTGGCCCGCCGGCCGGCCTGTTCATCGGGATCGCGATCCTGCTCGCGGTCATCGTCGGATCGATCGCGGCCGTCGCCTGGCGTCGCTCGCCGCACGGTCCGGCGTCACCGAACGACGTGTACGGCTCGGTATCCCGTCTCGCGACCAGGCTCGGGTTCGGTCCCCGTCCCAACCAGACGGTCTACGAATACGCAGGCGCCCTCGCCGACGAACTGCCGATGGTGCGGCCCGAGCTCGAGACCGTGGCCCAGGCCAAGGTCGAGGTCGCCTACGGCGGTCGCTCACTGCCCGATGAACGTCTGGCCGCGCTGCACGCGGCGCATCGCCGCCTTCGCTTCCAGCTCTTCCGGCTCGTGCCGCGGCGCCGCGGTCGGAAGGGTCGCGGGCGCAGGCGCTAGCGCGCGATCGGCCGCCCTGACCCTGACGACCTAGAGCGCGCCGCTCCGGGCGCGCTCTTCCTGTTCCTCCTGTGCCGCCTCGTCGAGGAGCGGCGCGAGGTGACCCGTCAGGTTGTGCGCGCGCAGGACCGGCCGACCGGCCCGGAATTCGACGACCGTGATCGCCGCGAGATCCATCGTCCACATCCAGAAGCGCTCGAGCGGCAGGTCGAACAGGGTCAGCAAGACGACCTTGAACACGCCGTCGTGCGCGACCGCGATCGTCCAGGGGTGGGTCGGCAGCTCGTCCATGTAGCCCGACACCTGCGAGCGGTCGAGGGATCCTGGGATGCCGCCCTCGGCGAGCGTGGCGAGCATCCCTGCGAGCGCCGGTCGGACCCGGGCCTGGACCTCGGCGAGCGACTCGCCCCCGGGTGCCCACGCGGTCGTCGGCGAGCGTCGCCATGCGGCCAGGATGTCGCCGTACCGTGCCATCACCTCGTCCCGGTGCAGCCCCTCCCATTCACCCTGGGCGATCTCGAGCAGACCGGGTTCGGGGCGCAGGGGAGGCGCGGCCGTCAGCTGCTCCATGATCGCCGTGGCGGTCTGGGTCGTCCGGCGGAGCGGCGAGTGGACGACCTCGCGCAGCGGGCCGTCGGGAAGGGGTAGGGCCGGCGGATCGTGCGGGTGCGCCAGCCGGTCCGCGACGAGTGCGGCCTGACGCAGACCGGCCGGCGATAACGCCGTCTCGGCATGGCCCTGGAACCGGCCCTGGACGATGAACTCGGACTCGCCGTGGCGGACGAGGACCAGGGTCGCGTCGAGCAGCTCGGGGATCAGCGGCGGGGCCTTGGGCTCGGTCATGGGCTCGGTCCTGATGCGTCAGTGGTCGCGGCCGAGCCGGATCGTCCACAGGTCGAGCACCGCGTCGAGATCGCGGATCGCCGCTTCGACCTCGGGCGGCACGTCGTCGTCGAGCGCGAGGATCATCAGGGCGTCCTCGCGCGGCCGTGTCCGTGCGAGATGCATCGCGCTGATGTTCACATCGGCCTCGCCAAGCATCGCGCCGACACGCCCGACCATGCCCGGCTTGTCCGAGTGACGCGTGATGAGCATCACGTCCGTCGGTTCCATGTCGAGCCGGTACCCACCGAGCCGCGTGATACGTGCCTCACTCCCGGCGACCGTGCCACCGACCGTGATCCCGCGGCCGCCCGGCGAACCATCGCTCGACAACGTGAGCTGGGTCGCGTAGGCGCCGGCATCGCGGGTCTTGCGCTCGACCAGTGAGATGCCTCGCGCTTTCGCGAGCGCGCCCGCGTTGACGAGATTGACCCGCTCCGTCGTGACGGTCTCGAGCAGTCCGCGCAGCACCGCGGCCGTGAGTGGCGACGCTTCGTGCTCGGCCAGCTCACCGGCGATCTCGAGCGTGAGGGTGTGCACGCCGCCGCGCGAGAATTGGGCGAAGAACCGCCCGAGGATCTCGGCGAGTGGCAGGTACGGTGCGATGACCCGGGCGGTCTCGGGCGTGAGCAACGGCGCGTTGACGGCATAGCGCGCGCTGCGCCCTTCGAGGACATCGAGGACCTGTCCGGCGACCTCCTCGGCCACGAGGACCTGGGCTTCGGCCGTCGAGGCACCCAGATGCGGGGTGAGCAGCGTGTTGGGGGCGGACAACAGCGGCGAGTCGGTCGGTGGCTCGGTCTCGAAGACGTCGAAACCGGCGCCGGCCAGGTGACCGCTCGCGAGCGCCGCTGCGACGGCCGCTTCGTCGACGATCCCACCGCGGGCCACATTCAGCACGATCGAGCCCGGCTTGAGCCGCGCGATCTCCTTCTTGCCGATGATCCCCCTGGTCGCCCGCGTCAGCGGGACGTGCACGGTCACGACATCGGACCGCTCGAGCAGGGTCGCCATGTCGACGAGCTCGACGCCATGGTTCGCCGCCTGCTCCTCGGTCAGGTAGGGGTCGCTGCCGAGCACGACCATCTCCATCGCCCGCGCCCGGACCGCGATCGCCTGGCCGATCTTGCCGAGACCGACGATCCCGAGCGTTCGCCCGCGCAGTTCCAGTCCGGTGAACTCGCCGCGCTTCCATTCGCCGCGGCGCAGGCTCGCGTCGGCTGCCGCGGTCCGACGCGCGACGCCGTACAGGAGCGCGAGCGTGTGTTCGGCTGCGGCGATCGTGTTGCCCGTCGGGGCGTTGACGACCGTGATCCCGGCGCGCGTCGCAGCGTCAAGGTCGACGTTGTCGACGCCGACCCCCGCCCGGCCGATGACGATGAGACGGGCGCCTGCCGAGATGAGCTCGGCGTCTACCTGGACCTGGCTGCGCACGATCAGCGCGTCGTAGTCGGGCAGGATCGCCCCGAGCTCCTCGCGAGTACAGCCGATGCGCTCGTCGACCTCGTGGTGCGCGGCGAGGAGATCGATGCCCTCGCGCGCGACGCTCTCGGCGACGAGGACCCTCACGCGGTGGTCCCGGCGACCGACATGCTGAAGATGCCCTTGGACGCGAGCGCGGCCCGCTGAGCAGCCGCGACCGCGGCGCCCGGCTCGACCGGACGCCCAGACTCGATCGACGCCGCTTCCAGCATCGCGATGGCGCCGAGGATCTCCTCGACGGTCACCGAACCGAGGTGGCCGAGGCGGAAGATGCGGCCCTTGAGCTTGCCCTGGCCACCGGCCAGCACCAGCCCGCGCTCCTTGAGCGTGCCGTTGAACGCCTTCCAGTCGAGCCCATCGGGCACGTTGGCGGCGGTCACGGTCCGTGAGTAGTGGCGTTCGTCGGCGAACAGCTCGAAGCCGAGCGCCGCGAGACCCGCGCGCGACGCGGCGGCGCATGCCTCGTGACGCGCGAAGATGGCTTCGGCACCCTCGTCTTGCATCAGCCGCAGACCCTCGTCGACCTGGAACACGACCGCGATCGCCGGGGTGAACGGCGTCTCGCCGTCGGCGGCCGCCTCACGGTGGGAGCGGAGGTCGAGATAGAAGCGAGGCATCGTCGCGTGTTCCATCGCGGCCCATG